>JACRIP010000527.1 GCA_016220045.1 Planctomycetota bacterium | reverse complement strand
TGCCCTGGGCGTTCGAGTACGAGTACGAGTACGAGTACGAGAAAGACCGGTGCGGCATGGTGCCTCTCAGGTGCGCCGGCGGCGGCGGCTCGGTACGCTGCGTCGCCAAGGTGGCGATCAAGGGGACAGGCGCGCCCGCAATTCCGGACATGCACACCCTGGCCCTTCGCTCCGCCTGAGGAGGCTGTCGCAGAAGGCTGGTTCGGGCGGATGCGCCTTGTTCTGGGGATCGGGCCACCCTCGCGAGACTCCAGCCTCGGAGACCTCGCGGCGCAGGCCGGAAGGCCTGCGCCACAAGGGTTTCGCGCACTTCTATAATCGTTCGGGAAGTCTGCGGCAATTGTGGTGCAGGCCTTCCGGCCTGTACCGAGGGGCCACGGATCGCGGCCTTTCGCGACCGCCTCTGGCGGAACCACGAACTGCCCGCGCGGCCGCTCCACCTTGCATGGCGCCGGCGGATGGAGTGCCGCCCCGCAGCCACCCACCTCGCAACCCCAGGCAGCGGCGATCGCACCCCCCGCGGCGCCGCGGCGCGGGCGCGGACGCCCGCGCTCCCAGGGCTCGTGCTCGCACCCGACGATCTGCCATACTCTCCGGGTCTACCCCGTGAACCGGAAGCCCTCCGCCGCCAGCGCCGGCACCACCAGCGGCGGCTCCTCGCCCCCGCCCGCGCGCTCCGGCACCCCCAGCGCCGTGACCCGGTTCAAGAGCGCCACCACCCCCTGGTTGAACCGTGCGTTCTGCAGTCCGTGCGCCACCCGCCCGTCCTCGATCCAGTACGTGCCGTCTCGGGTGAGTCCCGTAATCACCACCTGCATCGGCTCCACCTGGCGGCAATACCAGAAGCGCGTCACCAGCACGCCGCGCCGCGTCGCCGCGATCATGCGCTCGACCGACGAATCGCCCCCCGCGAGCGCGAGGTTCTGCGCCCAGGAGCCGATGGCGTTGGGCTCGGGCAGGCCGTGCCCGGTCGGCGCTACCCCCGCCTTCGCGGCGCAGCGCCGGTCGTAGACCAGCCCCCGCGCCACCCCCGCTTCCACCAGCGAGACCGGGCGGCGCGGCACCCCCTCCCCGTCGAAGACCGGCCCGGTCGCGAGCGGATGCTGACAGTCGTCGGCGAGAGCGATATTGGCGCCGAAGACCGGCGTCCCCAGCCGGTCGGTCAGGAAGCTCTGCTTCTCCTGGACCTGCCGTGCGCCGAAGCCGGGACGCAAGAAGCCGAGCAGGTCCGCGACCGCCGCCGGTTCCAGGATCACCGTATACTCGCCGGGCGGCAGCGGTCGCGGCGCGCGCGCGGCCACCGCCTTCTGGGTCGCCCGGCGCGCGAGGACGGAGGCATCGAGGTCGGCGAGGCTCGGCGCGGTCTGGAGCACCCAGCCGGTCGAGTCCGCGCCGGTCACGGTCAGGGAGAAGCCCGCAGCCGACCAGGTCTGATGGGCAGAGAGCCCGCGACTGGTCGCGTGCGCGAGCAGTTGCGCGCCGGTGCTCACGTAACCGGCGGCTTTCATGCCGGCGGCGCGCGCGGTCTCGATCGCGACCTGCGCCGCCCGGGCGCGCGCGGTCGGATCGGCTTCTTCGGTCGCCGGATCGTGGCGTTCGGGAACGCTGTAGGTCTGCGGCCCGAGAACTTCCAGCAGGTCCGCGTCGGGCGGGGCGAGGCGCGCGGTCTCCTCGGCCGCGAGCACGAGCCGGCGTAGCGCGTGCTCCTCGATGCGCCCGGTGGTGGCGCGTCCGGTGCGGCCGTCGAGCACGACCCGCAGCGAGACCGAGACCGACTCCTCGGAGACGTTCTGGTGGATGGCGTTCTCGGCAAAGCGCGTCAGGTCCTGGCGCAGGCCGGCAACGGTCACTTCGGCGTCGCGCGCACGCGTGTTGCCGAGGACGATGTCGAAGATGCGGCGCGCGGCGGCGGGCGAGAGCATCGGGGAAGTCCTTGAAAAAACACCATCCGGTGAGTTCCGTGTGTTCGGCGGCGATCTACTGCGCCCGGCTCACCGACCGGCGGCGCCGACGCGGACCTTGCGCCAGCGCGCCGGCGCCGCGCCGTGTCCCACGCCGATGGTCTGGCCGGGCTGGCCCTTGCCGCAGTTCGGGATGCCCCAGAGCGTCCAGTCCGCCGGTCCGCAGACCGCGTCCAGCTTGCCCCAGAAGACCGGCGTGATCCCGCCGTAGGTCGGATTCTTGAACATCCGCCCGCGCTTGCCGCCCTTGATCTCCCAGGCGATCTCCGGCCCGAACTGGAAGTCCAGCCGCCGGTCGTCGATCGACCAGGAGCGCACCGTCGACATGTAGATGCCGTCCTGGGTATCCCCGACCAGGTCGTCGAAGCGCCACGTTCCGGGCAGGAGGCTGACGTTCGTCATGCGGATCAGGGGAATGCGCGCCCAGCTTTCGGCGCGCATGCAGCCGTTCGAGCGCGCGGCGCCGACCGCCGCCGCGGTCTCGCGCGAGGTCATGAAGCCGGCGAAGCGCCCGGCGCGGACGATTTCGTTGCGCTGCGCCGCCACGCCCTCGTCGTCGAAGGCGAAGGAGGCGATCGACGGGCCGTGCGCCGGCGTGGCGTCGGCCACGATGTTCATCGCCTCCGAGCCGTAGCGCAGGCTGCCGATGTCCCCGGGCGCGAGGAAGGAGGTGCCGGCGAAGTTGGCCTCGCTGCCGAGCACGCGGTCGAGCTCGATCGGGTGTCCTACCGATTCGTGGACCTGGAGGGCGACCTGGGAGGACTCGAGCAGGAGGTCGGTCTCGCCGGCGGGGCAGGGCGGCGCGGAGAGGAGGGCGACGGCCTCCTCGGCGAGGCGCGGGGCGTGTTCGGCCATGCGCAGCTCCTCGACCAGCTCCCAGCCGCGCGCCTGAAACTGGCCGCCGAAGGCCGCGGGGTAGGAGCGTTCCTGGAGTTCGCCGTCGCGGAAGGCGCCGGCCTTGCAGCCCGCGCCGGTATGGGTGCGTTCCTGGCGGATGCGGGCGCCGGCGGTGGAGACGAAGAGCTTGGTCTCGCGCAGGAGGTTGAGCGTGGCCTCGCCGGAGGTGATGCCCTTGACCGAGTGGATGGCGGCGTCCACGCGCAGCAGGTGGTCGATCTTCTCGGAGAGGGGGATGCGGAAGGGGTCGATCGCGAAGGTGGTGGCCCAGGAGGCGACGGCGGGCGGCTCGTCGGCGAAGGAGGGGTGCGCGGGGGGGCAGAGGGCGGAGGCGCGGGCGATGGCGGCGGCGCGCGCCGCGGTGCGGCGGATGGCGGCGGCGGACAGGTCGTGGGTGGCGGCGAAGCCGAGGGCGCCCCCGGTGAACACCCTAATTCCGATGCCGAGCTCCTCGGCCTCGTTGAGGTCGCCGACCCGGGCGTTTTTCACGGAGAGGAGCTGGGTGCGGCGCTCGACGACGCGGCAATCGGCGTAGGTCGCGCCGGCGGCACGCGCGGCGTCGAGCGCGAGGTCGGCGAATTCGGCAAGGTCGTCCATGCGGCGGTCTCCCGGCAACTGGAAACCAACTGGACAATTTCTTGATGCCGGATCATGATCTCGTCGAGGGACGGACCATGGCCGGCGACGTTTAGGGGTTTGGACGTTCAGGCGTTTAGGGTCTGACGGACGCGCGAATCCAGCCTCAGCTCTCCGACTGATCCCTGACCCCGCACTCGTTGGATTCGGGGCGCGAGCCTGAAGTTGGACCTTGGACTCGTTGGACTTTGGACTCCGACTAGCCGGGGAGCCAGACGCTGAAGATCGAGCCCTTGTTCAGCGCGCTTTCGACCGTGACGTGACCGCGGTGGGCCTGCACGATGCGCTGCGCGATGGCAAGGCCTAGGCCGGTACCCTTGGGGCGCGTCGTGAAGAACGGGTCGAAGAGCCGCGGCATGATCGCCGGCTCGATGCCGGAGCCCTCGTCGATGACGTCCACGCGCACGCCGGTGCCCACGCGCGAGACCCGGGTCGCGTCGAGCGCGCTGCCGGTCGGCATTCCGCCCGGAAACGCCCGATCCACCGCGCGGATGCGCACCGTGGCGCCGGCCGGGGAGGCCTCGACCGCATTGATCGCCAGGTTGTAAAACACCTGCTTGAGCTGCTCCGCGTCGCCGCGGACCAGGAGCCGCTCCGGCGCCTGCAGCTCGACCTTCACCTCCCGGCTCGCGTCGCGCTTCTCCATCAGGATCACGACCTCGCGCAGCGTTTCGGTCAGGGAGATCTCCGAGAAGCCGCTGGAGCGGGTGCGCGCGAACTCCAGGAAGTCGGAGATGATGCGGTCGAGGCGGACCGATTCTTTCTGGACGATGCCCATGAGCCGGCGATCGGGGGCGGACAGGCTCTCGAGCGTGGCGAGCTCCTGGACCGCGCCCGAAATCGAGGCCAGCGGGTTGCGGATTTCGTGCGCCACCCCCGCGCTCATCTCCGACAGCGCCTGGAGCCGCTCCGAGCGCTTCACCGCCTCGTCGAGCACGCGCTTCATGCTGACGTCGGTGAGCATCGCGATCATGCCGCGAACTTCGTGGCGTTCGCCGGGCAGGAGGGAGGTGCGCACCTGGACTGCGACTTCGCCGCCGTCGGGGGCATGCAGCTTGAGCTCGAAGTCGCGCGGCAGCGGGTCGGTCAGCGCCTCGACCAGCGGGGCGTAGGCGGGCGCGGCGAGCAGTTCGGAAAGCGGCCGGTCGATGGCGCGATCGCGGAAGCCGGCGCTGCCCTCGCCGAGGCCGAGCAGGCGGATGGCGCGGCCGTTCAGGAAGATCACGCGACCGGCGATGTCGGTCGCGATCATCCCGTCCGCCATGTTCTGCAGGACCTCGCGGTTGACGATGCGGATGCGGTTGAGCTCGACCGCGAGCTTGCCCGCGATCAGCGCGACCAGGTGCAGGGAAAGCCCGAGGAAGACCAGGTAGGGGAGGGTGGTGCGCAGTTCGCGGGTAAGGTCTGTGCCGTATTCCGAGGGTCCGGAGAGGGGGAGCGGAAACTGGAAGTGCCCGGAGAGGAAGTAGATGATGGTGACGCCGGAGAGGAGGACGGTGGCGAGGGAGGCGAAGAAGAGGGCGGAGGTGGCGGAGTCCATGAGGGCGGCGGCGAGGACGCTGGCGAAGAAGAGGGAGCTGAAGATGGAGTCGACGCCGCCGGTGTAGTAGACGAGGAGGGCTTCGAGGATGACGTCCACGGTGATCTGGAAGAGCACGTGGCGGGTGGCGTCGGTGATCCACCGGATGGAGATAAGGTAGGCGAGGTTGATGCAGCAGGCGGTGACGAGGATGGCGTAGGCGGCCTCGTAGCCGACGGGGAAGCGCCAGACGCCGGCCTTGGAGAGCAGGATGGAGAAGATGCCGAGGACGGCGACGGCGAGGCGGATGAAGAGCAGCCACTGGAGCTTTTCGGCGAGGCGGGGGTCGGGCTGGGGGAAGCGGCGGAGGGTCATGCGTGCCTGCCGCCTAACACTACAACGCTAATCGCGATCGGGCAAGTAGGGTCGCCCGGCCGAGGAATGCCGCTCGCAAGGCCCGCCCGTTCGTAGTTCCGCCTTCAGGCGGAGCCTACGCCGAAGACGAATCGCAATTGGCCCATCGTTCCGCCTGAAGGCGGAACTACAAACGAGCCGGATGGCCGATCTGCGGTACTTGGCACCGCGGACGGTCCGTCTGCCTGGGGCGGCGATTAGCGTTGTAGTGCTAATGCTTGGGTCTGACCGCTTCCTGGATCTTCAGGATCGGCAGGAAGATGGCCAGCACGATGCCGCCGACCATGCAGCCCATGACCGCGATCATCATCGGCTCGATCAGCGAGGTCAGGGCCTTGACGCTGGCCTTGACCTGCTGGTCATAGAACTCCGAGATCTTTTCGAGGAGCTGTTCGAGCGAGCCGGACTTCTCGCCGATCGAGATCATGCGCGTGACCATGGGGGGAAACTGCTTGCTCTTGGCGAGCGGCTCGCCGAGCGTGTCGCCCTTGCGCACCGACTCGCGCGCGGAATTGACGGCGTCCTCGATGACGCGGTTGCCGGCGGTATTGGCGACGATTTCGAGGGCGCCGAGGATCGGCACGCCGCTCTGGATCAGGGTCGAGAAGGTGCGCGCGAAGCGCGAGATCGCGACCTTCTTGAAGAGCGGGCCGAAGACCGGCACTTTGAGCAGGAAGGCGTGCCACATGCGCTCGCCGACCGGGGTCTTGGTATAGGCGAGAAAGGCGAAGTAGGCGCCGACGGCGGCGCCGATCCAGAGGAAGAAATACTCGCGCATGAAGTCGCTGGTGGCCAGCAGGTAGGCGGTGATCAGGGGCAGCTCCACGCCCATCGACGTGAAGATGTCCTTGAACTTGGGGACGATGAAGACGAGGAGGGCGATGGTGATGCAGAGAATGAGGCCGAGGGAGACCGTCGGGTAGGTCATGGCCGACTTGATCTCGCGCTTGAGGGCCTCGGAGGCCTCCATGTATTCCGCGAGGCGCTTGAGGATCGTGTCGAGCTGGCCCGAAGCTTCGCCCGCCCTGACCATGCTGACGTAGACGCGGGTGAAGAGCTTGGGGTGATCGGAGAGGGCGTCGGAGAAATCGGAGCCGGCGCGGACGCGGGCGACCGTCGCGGCGACGGTGACCTTGAAGCCCGGGTCGTCGGCCTGTTCCTCGAGGATTTCCAGGCTTTCCAGGAGCGGGATGCCGGCGGAGATCATGGTGGAGAGCTGGCGCGTGAAAATCGCCATGTCTCCGGTGTTCACCCTGGGCTTGGGCGGGCCGCTCAGGAACTTGAGCTTGAAGCCGCCGCCGGGCGCGTTCTGCGCCTCGATCGAGAGGATGACGAGGTTCTGCTTGCGCAGCGTCCCCGCCGCCTCCCCCTCGTCGTTCGCCGTCAGCGTGCCTTCGACGTTCTTCCCGTCGCCCGCGCGCGCGCGGTACTTGAAGTTCGCCATCAATCGCCCATCGTATTGCGCAGGATCTCTTCGACGGTGGTGACGCCGCGGAGGACGTTGAGGATGCCGGCGCGGCGCAGCGTGACCATGCCGCGCTTCTTGGTGGAGTACTCCTTGAAGTCCATGGCGGAGCCGCCGTTGAGGATCAGGCGCTTGATTTCGTCGTCGATTTCCATGGCTTCGAGGAGGGCGAAGCGGCCCTTGTAGCCGTTGGCGCAGCGGCCGCAGCCGACGGCGCGGTAGACGGTGCCGGTGCGCGCCTCCTGCTGGGTGAAGCCGACGGCGATGAGGCGGTCGGGGGGGACCTGGATCGGCTGGCGGCAGTGCTCGCAGAGGCGGCGGGCGAGGCGCTGGGCGGCGACCACGACCACCGAGGAGGCGACCATGAAGGGGTCGATGCCCATGTCGAGCAGGCGCGAGATCGTGGAGGCCGCGTCGTTCGTGTGCAGGGTCGAGAGCACGAGGTGGCCGGTGATGGCGGCCTTGACCGCGATGTCGGCGGTCTCGAAGTCGCGGATTTCGCCGATCATGATGGTGTCGGGGTCCTGGCGCAGGATCGAGCGCAGGGCGGCGGCGAAGGTCATGCCGCGCTTGACCGAGACCGGGACCTGGATGACGCCGTCGATCTGGTACTCGACCGGGTCCTCGACGGTGACGATGTTGTCCTCTTCGGACATGACCTCCTGGATCATGGAATAGAGCGTGGTGCTCTTGCCGGAGCCGGTCGGGCCGGTGATCAGGAGCATGCCGTAGGAAGAATTGCAGCCCTTGCGCAGCGAGTCCATGGCGGAGGGCTCGAAGCCGAGCTGCTCGATGCGGCGCGCCGCGGCCGACGAATCGAGGATGCGCATGACGGCCTTCTCGCCGTGGACGCTGGGCAGGATCGAGACGCGGAAGTCCACGCCGCGCCCGTCGTGCGTCATCTTGAACTTGCCGTCCTGCGGGATGCGCCGCTCCGCGATGTCGAGCTGGGCCATGATCTTGATGCGCGAGATGATCGCGCCGAGCATCTTCTTGGGCGGCTCGAAGACCTTGCGCAGCACGCCGTCCTGGCGGTAGCGCACGCGGATCGACTTTTCGAAGGGCTCGATGTGGATGTCGCTCGCGCCGTCGCGCAGCGCCTGGGAGAGGACCATGTTGACCAGCTTCATGACCGGGGAATCGCCCGATGCCTCGGTCAGCTTGGCGACGTCCTCCTCCTCCTCGACCTCCTGCGCCAGCTCCATCTCCGGTTCCGCGGTCTTGTCGATCAGGTCCTGCATCTGCTGCTCGCCGTTCGAGTAGACCTTCTGGATGACCTTGCGGATCGTGCGCTCGGTGCTCACCACCGGCCGGATCTCGCACTCGGTCACCACCCGGATGTCGTCGAGCTTCAGGATGTCGAACGGGTTCGCCACGGCGAGGGTCAGGAGCTTGCCGACGCGCGCGATCGGGAGCACGCCGTAGTAGGTGGCGAGGTTCTGGTCGAGCGTGGCCTTGGCCTTCTCGTCCGGCTCGATCTTCTCCACGTCGATCGGCGGGATGTTCATCTCCAGCGCGATCGTCGAGATCAGGTCCGCTTCGGTGACGAAGCCGCGCTCGATCAGCGTCTCGGAGTACGGCTTGTCCTCCTTGTTCGCGACCTCCTCGGCCTCCTTCGCCTTCGCTTCCGGCAGCAGACCGCGCTTCACGACGATGTTCCGGAGCTTCTTGTCGAACGAGCTCTTCATGAAAAGCCTCTGCGGATTCCGGGTCGGCGGGGGCGGGACCCGTCGGGCCGTCAGCCGGCGCCGAACGGGACGAAGCGGAGCGAACGGGGGGCGGGCGGGGCGGCGGCGACGACGCGCGCCGGATCAGCGCGCCGGCCCTCCTCCCGAGAAATGCGTGCGGATCGCCTGCATGACCTGCGAGGCGGCGCTCACGTAGAGGAAGATCTGGCAGGCGGTCATGCGCTCGATCTCCTCGAACACCTTTTCGTTGAGATTGCCCGAGACCGCGAGGATCAAGGAGTTCCCGATCTTGTCGAGGGGAACGATCTGGTTCTCGGTGAGCGTTTCCAGCGGGATGAGGTCGACCACTTCCTTCGGCACGTAGTAGTTGGCGGCATTGATGTAGGGCAGCGCGTACTGGGTGGCGAGCACGCGGGCGATTTCCATCTCGGATGTATACCCTAGCTTGACCAGGGATTCCCCGAGCATTTCGCCGGATTCCTGCTGGCGTTTGAGCGCCTCGTTGATGTGCTCCTCGGTGATCAACCCCTCTTCGAGGAGCATCTCGCCGAGCCGCTTTTTGGTGAGGCGTGCGAAGTTGACCATGCGACCTCCTGGGATGCGTCCCCCGCCCCGGAAACGTCGGGGCGGCCCCCTGGCACGGACGCCCGCCGGTTCTTGCCAACCGAGGTAGTGCGGGAGGATTATAGGGGCGGCGCGGGGCTTTGTCAACCACTCGGAAGGGGCGGGGGGCATGTCCGTAGTTGCCGCTCGACCGTACCGGCCGCACGCATCGAAAGTTCGGCCTCCGTCGTCCTCGTATCTCGCACTCGTACTCGAATGCCCTGGGCGTTCGAGTACGAGTACGAGTACGATCCGGGCGGCGCTCGACGGGAGGCGAGCGTCCGCACTACCGGACATGCACCCGAAGGGGCGGGGGAGCGGGAGGCGTGATGCGGGGCGGGGGCGTCCGGGCTACGGCTCGGAGGCGTAGGTCGTGAGCGACCGGCGGGGCGCGGCGGGGCCATCGGCGTGTACGACCCGGGTGCAGGTCGAGCGCGCGGCGGCCAGCGCCGCGGCGAGGTGGGGTGTCAGTTCGAGGGCGCCGGGCCGCGTCGGCAGTGCCTGTACCGCCGCCGCGTCCGCGGACCACCAGAGATAGCCGGCGGCGCGCTCCGGCCCGGCGGCGGAGTCGGGCGAATCCCCGAGCTCGGCGGCCACGCGCGCCAGGCGTTCCGGCCGGTCGGCGACCACGAGCAGGGCGCCGCGACGCGCGAAGAACAGGGATCCCGCCGCCAGGAAGGGCGCGCGCAGTTCGACCGCCTCGTCCCAGTCGGCGGCACGGCCCGGCACGGCGGCTTCGAGCGTGCGCGCCTGCAAGCCGAGGACGCGTGCGAAGTGCTCGGTGAGCGCGGTGGCGGACTCGGGGCGGCGGCGGATCTCGGCCAGGAAACAGGGGCCGGCGGGCGCGCCCGCGTCGGCGTCGGCGGCGAAGCTGAGGCGCGCGAGGCGGC
>JACRIP010000531.1 GCA_016220045.1 Planctomycetota bacterium | reverse complement strand
GCGACCACTACGTGTACGCGCTCGACGCCGCCTCCGGTTTCACGCGCTGGGCCTATCACGTGGGCGCGCGGCTGCAGAGCCGGCCGGCGCCGGCCGTCGGCATCCTGGACCAGATCGCGGCGCAGCAGGAGCAGATCAACGTCACCCTCGGCAAGGTCGAAAAGGCCCGCGCCGAGAAGAACCGCGAAGATATCGCCAAGTTCGAGAACGAACTGCGCGACGCGAAGGGCCGACTGACCACGGTCGAAGACGGCGACCTGATCTACCTGATGGCCGAGGACCGCATCCACTGCCTGGACCGGTTGGGCGGGCACCACTACTGGACCCAGCCCCTCGAATTCTCGCCCTCCAGCCCGCTCTTCGCGACCACGCAGTACCTGCTGGTCGGCTCCTTCCAGCTCCAGCGCCTGCACGCGATCGACGTGCGCACCCGCACCGAAGCCTGGTTTGCCCGGCTCGCCGAGGTGTGCAACACCACGCCGGTGCACGTGGATCCGAGCACCTACGTCACGTCGAACGACGGGTCGGTCTATGCGCTGGCGAATGACGGCCAGGCGGGCTGGCAGTACAAGACCGAAAAGGCGATCGTCGCCGATCCGGTGGTCTGGGAGAACACGCTCTTCGTCGGCAGCACCGACTACGCGCTGTATGCCCTCGACCGGAACACCGGCGTCGTGAAGTGGAAGCTCGAGACGACGGCCCCGATCACGCGCACGCCGGTCGTATCGGGCAAGACCGTGTACGTCCGGTCCGACGACAACCTGTTCCTGGCGGTCGGCGTGGACGGCAAGAAGAAGTGGGGCGTGCCGAACGGCGAGCGCTTCCTCGGGCGGACGCAGCACTGGACCTGGGTGCTGATGCCGGACTGGGAGATCGTCGGCGTCAACGAGGCCACGGGGAATATCGAGGCCCGCTACTCCGCGGGCAACTTCCCGGTCCTCGTGAGCAATCCGGACTCGCAGAAGATGTACTTCGCGACCCACGACGGGTTGATCTTCTGCGCGACGGAGTCGAAGGTGAACTTCTAGCGCGGGGCGCGCGGCCGACAATCAGGTGAATACCGCAGGGGCGGCCGCAAGGCCGCCCCTTGCTTTTGGGCGGACGCTCGGCATGGCGCTCGGTGAGTCGACCACCCCGTCACCGGATCACCCAACGAACCCATCCGCAGTGGGAGTTGCCGCGCGCCGCCGCTGGCTCGCGTGCGCCTTTCTCCTCGCGCTCGCGGTCCGCTGCTGGGGGGCGTGGGACTACGTGCGGCCGGACGGGTGCATTCGGATCACCGATCCGGACGCCTGCCAGCATCTGCGGCGGATCGAGCAGACGCTCGCGAACTACCCGTGGACGCCGGCGTTCGACCGCTTCTCGAATCACCCGTACGGCTCGATCTGTCCCTGGGCGCCGCTGCTGGACTTCGGCGTGGCGACCCTGGCGCTGGTCGCGGGCTGGGGGCATCCAAGTCGCGCGCTCTGCGAGTGGATCGCCTCCTGCCTGATTCCGCTGCTCGGGGCGTTGGCGGTCGTCCCGGTGGGGTGCGTGGCCTGGCGGCTTTTCGGGGAGGGCTGGGTCGCGCGCGCGGCGCCGATCATTCTCGCCATCCTGCCCGGGCATGTCCTGTATTCGCTGTTCGGGCGGGTGGACCATCACGTCCTGGAGGCGCTCTTCGTCGCGCTCCTGATCGCGGTGCAACTGCGGCTGGCGGACGCGGCGGCGTGGCGGGGGCTCGATGCGGCGCTCTTGGCCGGGTGCCTCACCCTCCTGCCGCTTGCCTGGCACGGATTCCCGCTGTATCTGGCGATCTTCTTCGCGGCGGCGCACGTGCCGCTGTGGGCGGCGCGCCACGATGCGGAGCGGCGCGTCCGCTGGTGCGCCCTGCATGCGTGGGCGTTCGGCGGGCTCACGGTCATGCTCTTCATCATGGCGCAGGGGAGCGAGTACTGGCAGCGTGGGATCGTCGCCTACGAGGGGCTCTCCAGCGTTCACCTGATGATCGCGGGGGCGGCGGCGGCGTATTTTGCGGGGCTGGCGGGGCTGGCGCGCCGCTGTCCGGCGAAGCCTGGGCGCGAGTTCGGGCTGTGGGCGATGCTGTGGGGTGTGCTGATCGCGAAGACCTGCGCGCTGTGGCTCGGGCCGCAGGTGGGGGCGCTGCTGGGTGCGAGCGAGTTCAGGGAGATCGGGGTGAATCGCCTCTCGAGCGAGGGGCAGCCGCTGTTTGCGCTGGCCGGGATGTGGCCGCGCTTTGCGACGCCGGCGGCGTGGGTCCTGCCGGCGGTCGGCGTGCTGACGCTCGTGCGGGCGCCGGCGGGCGCGGCGCGCGTGCGGCCCGGGGTCGCGCTGGTGTGGGCAGTGGGGGCGTGGGCGGCGGCGGGGTGGGTGAGCCGGTTCGTGTACGTGATGGCGGTGCCGCTGGCGTGGCTGGCGCCGGCGCTGGCGGACCTGGTGGGGGGAGCGGTGGCCGGCCGCGCGCGACCGCGCCGGCGCGTCGCGGCGATCGTCGCGGTCCTGGTCGCGCTCCTCTGGTTGCCCGCCTCGCTCACGTTGTCGTTCGTGGACAGCCCGAGCGGCGTGACCGATGAGCTCTACGATTTCCTCGATTGGATCCGCGACCACACGCCGCCGGTGCGCGATGTCGCCGATGGAGAGCCGCCCGAATACTGTATCGCGGCCCCCTGGACATGGGGTAATCACCTGAAGTACGTCGCGCACCGGCCGGTGGTGGCGGACAATCTGGGGTATGGGCTGGAGCGGGAGGCCAAGTTCGAGATCCACAGCGCATGGGGGGGCTGCAGCTCTGAGCCGGCCGTCGGCTACGTGCTCATCGACCGGCCGGCTACCGGCAACCCACGAGGCTTCTCGATCCAGCCCATCCGGCTGGCCGAGCGTCTGGCGCAGGATGGGAGCGAAGTGGAGCCGGAACCGGGCACACTGGCACTCCCACTGCCGCATATCGGCGACCTCCGGCTCGTCGTGGAAACTCGGACCCCGGCCGGGAGTCACCCTTGCGCACTCGCGTTGTACCAGCGGGTCAAGAGTGCCGAGGTGAGGATTTTGCACACTCCGATTCCCCTCGGGATCTGCATCATTCGCGTCGACTTTATCACCAACGTTGGACGCAAGGGCTGGCTCGCCTTCACCGCTCTAGATCGGTTCAGCTATTCCGTCCCCTACGCCACTCGCGCCTGGAACGGCGCGGTCCATGTCCCCGGGCCGTACCTGGTTAAGGACCCCGCCACCGGGCGCGTCATCACGACCTTCGAGGTAACCGAGCAGGAGGTGATCGAGGGCCGCACGGTGACGGTGTCGATCCCGGAGGTGGCCCCGAAGTAGGCGGACTCCGCGCCGGGTCCGGCCCGCGTCTCCTCGTTGGGGCGGCCCTTGGGGCCGCCCCGCCGGCCGACCACCGCCGCCGCCACCGACCGTCAACCGCGCCCATCGGCCCCCCGCCCGCCCCTACCCGCCCCGCTTGCGCCGGAACAGCCGCTCGACCGGCACCGCGAATCCCGGCAACACAATCTCGCCCGTCAGCGTCTCCCCCTCGTGCAGTACCCGCCCCCCGGGATGAACCACGATGGTCCGCCGGCGCGTGTCCGCCAACCACACCAGGCGCACGCCCGCGCCCAGGTACTCCTCGACCTTCTCCATGACCTCGGCGAAGCTCTCACCCGGCGACAGGACCTCGACGACCAAATCCGGGACGACTTCGTAGTACCCCGGCACTTCGATGTCCGGGTCGAGCCGGTCCTTGCTGATGAAGAACGCGTCGGGTCCGCGCACGCTATCGGGGTTGCGGCTCGTGTAGAACCCACTCTCCACGCCGACACGCCCGAGCTGGTGCGCTTCGACGAAGTCATCGAGAATCCGTCCGATGCGCACCGAGCGTTCACCGTGTTCCCCGCCTGGCGGCGGTAGTTCGTACAACACCCCCAGGACCAATTCGCACTTCCCTTTCCCGCGCGGCAGGCGCAGCATCTCGGCGCCGGTCATCAGGGTCTTCGTGCTCATGGTGGCACCTCCAACCCCAGTATAGCACCTCGGCGCGGCCGGAATCAACGCCGCTCGGGTCGGCCGATTCTCCCCGCCCTACGGTCCCTTCCCCTCCCGCTCCTTCGCCTCCTCCCACAGCCGCTCCATCTCCTCCAGCCCCGCATCCTCCGGCCCCTTCCCCCCCTCCCGCAGCCGCCGCTCCACGTGCTTGAAGCGGCGGATGAACGTCTCGTTCGTCAGCCTGAGCGCGTCCTCCGGGTCCAGCTCCAGCTTGCGCGCGATGTTCGCCATCACGAAAAAAAGATCGCCCAGCTCCTCGCGCGCATGCTCCCGGTCCCCGCTTCGCGCCGCTTCCTCGAATTCCTGCATCTCCTCGTCGAGCTTCTCCAGCACCGCGTCCAGGTTTGGCCAGTCGAAACCGACCTTTGCCGCCTTCTGGGACAGCCGCAGCGCCTTCGCCAGGGCCGGCAGTTCCTTCGGAATCCCGTCGAGCACCGAGTCTTTTTTCTTCCCTTGCCGCTCCTTGGCCTTGAGCGTTTCCCAGGTCGCCTTCGCTTCCTCGGCGTTGCCGACCCGGGTGTCGCCGAAGACCCAGGGGTGGCGCCGGATGAGCTTCTCCGCGATGCCGGCCGCCGCGTCGTGCACGGTGAATTCGCCGCGTTCCTCCGATAGCCGGCTCAGGAAAACTACCTGGAAGAGCAGGTCGCCCAGCTCCTCGCGCAGCAGTTCGGGGTTGCCCTCGTCGAGCGCCTCCAGGACCTCGTAGGTTTCTTCGAGCAGGTAGCGCTTGAGGGAATCGTGGGTCTGCTGGCGGTCCCACGGGCAGCCGTCGGGCGCGCGCAGGCGCCTCATGACCTCGACCAGCCGGGCGAAGGCGTCGGCGCCGGCCGGCGGCGGAGCGGGTGCGGGCACGGGCGACGGCGGGGGAGTGGGTGTAGCGGGCGGCGGCGGCGCGGCGTCGGACATGGCGGCTCCTTTTTCGCAGCGGTCCTGGCGGCGCACGATCATAGCTCCCGCGCACGGCGGGTCAATCTTCAATCTCCAATCTGCATTCTGCAATCCACGGGCTCCAATCTACATTGACCCTCCCGCCCGCCTCTGCTATAAGACTCGGTTCCTCGACCCTGCCCACGGACCCCGCCTGCCACCTCCATCGGCCCCCCAGAGGACGTGCCGCGCCATGCCCACGAACTACAAAGAGACGATCCTGCTCCCGAAAACCGACTTCCCGATGAAGGCCGACCTGCCCAAGCGCGAGCCGGAGATCCGCAAGCGCTGGGACGCCCTCGACCTCTACGGAATGATCCGTACCGCCCGCCGCGGCGCGCCGCGCTTCGTCCTCCACGACGGCCCGCCCTACGCCAACGGCGACGTCCACATCGGCACCGCCCTCAACAAGATCCTCAAGGACATCGTCGTCAAGTTCAAGTCCATGCAGGGCTTCGACGCCCCCTTCGTCCCCGGCTGGGACTGCCACGGCCTGCCGATCGAACACAAGGTCATGCTCGAGCTCGGCGACCAGGCCCGCACCGCCACCACCGCCGAAATCCGCAAGCTCTGCCTCGACTACGCCCGGAAGTACATCGACGTCCAGCGCGGCCAGTTCCAGGCCCTCGGCGTCCTCGGCGACTGGTACAAGCCCTACCTGACGATCGACCCGTCCTACGAAGGCGCCGTGCTCGACACCTTCGCCGACCTCGTCGAGAAGGGCCACGTCTGCCGCAAGCTCCGCCCCATCCATTGGTGCATGCGCTGCCGCACCGCCCTCGCCGAGGCCGAGCTCGAGTACAAGGACGCCGCCGGACCCTCCATCTACGTGAAATTCCCGATCGAGGGCACGGTCGCCGAGTGGTTCCCCGGCTCCGACGCCGACAAGACCGAACGCGTCCTCGACCTGCTCGGACTCAAGCAGGCCTTCGTCGGCACGACCGGCGACGTCGTCCCCACCTTCCTGGTGATCTGGACCACCACCCCCTGGACCCTGCCCGCCAACGTCGGCGTCGCGATCCACCCCGAGGCCGAGTACGCGATGATCGGCGTCATCGACCCCAAGACCGGCGAGCCGCAGCGCCTCATCGTCGCCGCCGCCCTGGCCGAGAAGGTCGTCGGCCTGCTCGGCCTCACCGACATGAAGGTTCTGGCGAAAGCCCCCGGCCGCGCCCTCGCCGGCCGCACCTACCGCCACCCCTTCATGGGCCGCTCCGGCAAGGTCGTCACCGCCCATTACGTCTCCCTCACCGACGGCACCGGCTGCGTCCACACCGCGCCCGGCCACGGCAAGGAGGACTACGAGACCGGCATCGCCAACGGCCTGCCCGTCCTCTCTCCGGTAGATGCCGGGGGCCACTTCACCGCGGAAGTCCCCCTCTGGCAGGGCAAGAGCGTCCACGCCGCCGACCCCGAGATCATCGCGAAGCTCGAGGCCGACGGCTTCCTCGCCCGCCGCGATTCCGTGACCCACAGCTACCCCCACTGCTGGCGCTGCAAGAAGGCGGTCATTTTCCGCTCGACCGAGCAGTGGTTCATCGCCGTCGACCACCTCGACGCCCGCCGCCGCGCGCTCGAAGCCGTGGCGAAAGTCAAGTGGGTCCCCGGCTGGGGCGAAATCCGCCTCGCCTCCATGCTCAAGGACCGCCCGGACTGGTGCATCTCCCGCCAGCGCTCCTGGGGCGTCCCGATCCCCGCCTTCTACTGCGAAGGCTGCCGGCTCCCGCTGCTCGCGCTGCCCGTGCTGCGCCACATCGCCGACCTCTTCCGCCGCGAGGGCGCGGACTTCTGGTTCACCCACTCCGCCGCCGAGATCCTGCCGCCGGGCACCACCTGCCCCGGCTGCGGCGGCGGCGCCTTCGCCAAGGACGGCGACATCTTCGACGTCTGGTTCGAGTCCGGCTGCAGCCACCGCGCGGTCTGCATGAACCTTCCGCACCTCGGCTTCCCCGCCGACGTCTACCTGGAAGGCACCGACCAGCATCGCGGCTGGTTCCAGCTCTCGCTCCTGCCTACGGTGATGACCCAGGGCGTGGCGCCCTTCAAGACGGTGGTCACCCACGGCTTCGTCGTCGACGCGGCCACCGGCGACAAGGTCTCCAAGTCGCAGGAGGGGATCAGGAAGAAGGGCGCGGGGCTGCCCAAGCTGCTCGACGTGCTCGCGAAGTACGGCGCGGACGTGCTGCGGCTCTGCCTGGCGGCGGTGAACTTCACCGACGAGATCCCGATGTCGGTCAAGGTCATCGAGGACACCGGCGACACCTACCGGAAAGTCCGGAACACGTTCCGCTACCTGCTGGGCTCGCTCGCCGACTACGACCCGGCGCGCCACGCCGTGGCGGAAGCGGCGCTGCCGGAGATCGACCGCTGGGCGCTCGGCCGGCTGCACCGGCTGATCCAGTCGGTGACCACCTCCTTCGAGGCCTTCGAGTTCTTCCGCGCCTGGCACGAACTCTACAACTTCTGCGTGGTGGATCTCTCCGCCTTCTACCTGGACGTGCTGAAGGACCGCCTGTACACGCATGCGCGCAACTCGCCGTCGCGGCGGGCGGCGCAGACGGTACTCCACGAAATCGCCGTGGTCCTGACGAAGCTCTTTGCGCCGGTGCTCTGTCACACGGCGGACGAGGTCTGGGGGTATCTGCCGGCGCCGCGCGAGGCGGAGAGCGTACACGCGACGGCCTGGCCGACGGCGCGCGCGACGGCGCTGGATGCGGCGCTGGAGGCGCGCTGGGCGACGCTGCTTTCGGTACGGGCCGACGTCGCGCGCGAGATCGAGAAGCTGCGCGCTGCGAAGACGGTCGGGTCTTCGCAGGAGATCGCGGTGACGTTGGCGGCGACCGAGCCGGAACTGGCGGCGCTCCTGGCGCGCTACCGCGACGACCTGGCGGGGATTTTCATCGTGTCCGAGGTCGCCGTGGTGGAAAGCCTGGCGGACGGCGCGGCGGGCGGCGAGCTGCCCGCGCTCCGCGTGAAGGTCGGGAAGTCGGCGCATGCGAAGTGCGAGCGCTGCTGGGGCTACCGGCCGACCGTCGGCCAGGTTGCGGAGCACCCGACGGTTTGTGGCCGCTGCGTGGAGGCGCTGGCCGCGGTTTAGTTCCGCTTCCCTCGGGTGTTGAAAACGTCCGCCCCGCGGGTGGACATGAAACGAGCAGAAGGCAGTCATGCAAAAAAAAGATCATAAGTCGCGCCTGGCGGCGGCGCTCGTGGCGGGCGCGTTGGGGCTTTGCGGGTGCTCGGAGCCGACCCCGGCGCCTTCCAAGTCGCTCGGGCGCACGCCGTTGGAGATCGAGCGTCTGACCCAGATGGTCGAGGCGGCCTACGCGCGCTTCGGCCGGCCGGACCCGTCCGAGTGGGAACGCGGGCGGCGCGAGTTGCGCCTGGTGGGGGAGCCGCTGGTGTCGAAGGAGACGCTGGCGTTGGCGGAAAAGACGGCGAG
Organism: Planctomycetota bacterium; assembly: GCA_016220045.1. Taxonomy (GTDB): domain Bacteria; phylum Planctomycetota; class MHYJ01; order WSZJ01; family JACPWG01; genus JACRIP01. The sequence continues at coordinate 1,523 of JACRIP010000531.1, read as the reverse complement.
CCCGAACGTCGGGGAGGCGACCGAGGCGCGGATGGCGCTCGCCCGGAGCGGGCAGCTCCCGCAGCTCCTGGCGGGACTCGAGAGCGAGAAGTACGACGATTGGCGCGCCTCGAAGTACGAGATGCTGAAGCTGGGGGACCCGGGGAAGGAAGCGCTGATCGTGGCCTGCATCCTGCGCTTCACGAGCGAGCACGCGACGCAGCATGAGCTGGCGCGGCGGATGCTGGTGGAGATCGGGCCGGACTCGACGCGCTACCTGGCGCAGGCCTTCGAGGTGGCGCCGGGCCAGGCGGATCCGGGAGGGGGGACCGGGTTGGGGGAGCGCATGCCGGGGTCGAACTCGATCCTGCGCGATCAATGCGCGATTACGCTGGCGCAGCTCGGGGTACCCGGCCAGGAGGCGCTGAAGCGGCACGCCTCGAGTCCGGACGAGGGCGCGCGACTGGCGGTGGCGAAGGCGATGCCCTACGGCCCGCGCGCATTTGCCTTCGCGGTGCTGGTGGACTACCTGCAGCGCGACCCGGCATGGCGGGTACGCGCCGAAGCGGCGACCGGCCTGGGCGTGCTCAAGGAGCCGCGCGGCACGCCGGTGCTGGTGCAGGCGTTGGGCGACAGCGACCCGTTCGTGCGCCGGGTCGCGGCCTCGGCGCTCGGCAAGCTGGGGGACGCTCGCTCGGTGGAAGCGCTCTGCGAAGCTCTGCGGGACGCGCCGATGCCGAGGTTTCCGTCGCCGGTGCCGGGGCTCGCGGAGAACAAGCAGCCGTACGTGACCGCGCTGTCGGGGCCGGATCAGGACGCGATGGACTGTCGCATCAAGCTGGTGGAGGCGATGGAGCGGCTGGGAGACCCGCGCGCGATCGATGTCATCTTCCGCGAGCTGGCAAAGCACCCGCCGGCCATGATAACTCCGCTCTATCGCTCCTACGACCACGCGCTGCACACACTCTGCGGGTTCTCCGACCTGCGCGTGCACACCGCCAAGGAATGGCGCGAACTGCTCGACCTCCTGCAAAAGTAGGGGCCGCGCGCCGTGGCCGTCGAGTACGCCTTCGAGAAGAGCCGCAAGGCCTGCGACAAGTGCGCGCGCGAGTTCGCGCCGCTCGAAGAGTACCTGTCGACCCTGCACACCGTGGAGGAGACCTTCGCCCGCAAGAGCTGGTGCCTGGGATGCTGGAGTCCGGCGGGTGCGGCGCCCGACGTCTTCTCCTTCTGGCGCTCGCGCATGCCGGAGGCGAAGGCGAAGAAGGTCGATCAGCGCGCGACGCTGCTCTCGATCTTCGAGAATCGGCTACGCGCGGAGACTCAGGAGCCGATGGAGGTGAAACTCACCTACCTGCTGGCGCTGATTCTGGTGCAGAAGCGGCAGTTCAAGCTGCGCGAGACGATTCGGCGCGAGGACCGGGAGTACCTGGATCTGCTGAAGACGGCGGACGACCGGCAGGTGCTGGTGGCGGTCGCCTCGATCGCCGAGGCGGAAATCGATCAGCTCAAGGACCAGCTTGGGAAGCTGCTGGAAGGTGGGT
>JACRIP010000529.1 GCA_016220045.1 Planctomycetota bacterium | reverse complement strand
CGGCGCCGCCGCGGCCGCGCCCAAAGAGGCGCCCAAGACCACTCCGCTCGGCCAGCTCCCGCCGCCCAAGCTCGTCCCGCCCGCCGGCGTCACCGTCCTCACCGAGTACCCGCCGCGTGGCGGTGGCTTCCTGGTCGGACCCGAAATGACGCGCCGCGATTTCGCCTCCCTCTGGCTCAAGATCGCTTGGGGCACCTTCGCCGCCGGCTGCGGCGTCGGCGGACTCGGCACCCTCCGCTTCATGTTCCCGAACGTCTCCTTCGAGCCGCCCCTCACCTTCAAGGCCGGCATGCCCGGCGATTTCGCCGAAGTCGGCAAGGTCTACGAGCAGTTCAAGGAGAAGTACTTCACCTGGATCGTGCGCGAGGAAGCCTCGATCTACGCGCTCTCCACGACCTGCACCCATCTCGGCTGCACGCCGAACTGGCTCGCCGCCGAGCAGAAGTTCAAGTGCCCCTGCCATGGCAGCGGCTTCCGCAAGAGCGGCATCAACTTCGAAGGCCCCGCCCCCCGCCCCCTGGAACGCTGGCGCATCACCCTCGCCGAGGACGGCCAGGTGCTGATCGACAAGGGCCGGAAGTTCCAGGAGGAGAAGGGCGAATGGGGCATGGCGGAGTCCTTCCTCAAGGTCTAGGGTCCGTCCTCTATTATGAGTAGGGGCGCGCCGTGCTGCGCCCCGACGGGTTCGGAGAATCGTTCGTGGCCGAAAAACCAGGCGCCCCGTCCAAACCGCCCAAATCCAAGCTCACCGAGGCCGTTGAGCTCGTCACCGAGTCCCAGATCTGGGGCTCGGTCATGCGCCACGGGTATCCGGCCGACGGCCGCACCCGCTCGCTGGCGATCCTGAGCAACGTCTTCCTGCACCTGCACCCGGCGAAGATGCGCAAGTCCGGTCTGCGCATGCGCTACACCTGGTGCATGGGCGGCCTCTCCTTCTTCCTGTTCCTCTCGCTCACGGTCACCGGCCTCCTGCTCATGTTCTACTACCGGCCGACCGCCGAGTACGCCTTCTCCGACATCGTCTACCTGCGCGAGGACATCCCGCTCGGCATCATGCGCGAACTCCATCGCTGGGGCGCGCACGCCATGGTCATCACCGTCTGGCTCCACATGATGCGCGTCTTCCTCACCGGCTCCTACAAGCCGCCGCGGGAGTTCAACTGGGGCGTCGGCGTGATCCTCCTCGTGCTCACGCTGCTCCTCTCCTTCACCGGCTACCTCCTGCCCTGGGATCAGCTCGCGATCTGGGCGATCACCGTCGGCACCAACATGGCCCGCGCCACGCCCCTCGTCGGCTACGAGGGCCCGCTTGCGCAAATGCTCAAGATCGGCGATATCCAGTTGGTGCACGCCGGGGCCGACGCGCGCTACTTCCTGACCGTCGGCCGCCTCATCGGCGAGCAGACCCTGCTGCGCTTCTACGTGCTCCATTGCGTCGGCATTCCGCTCGCCGCCACCGTACTCATGGCCATCCATTTCTGGCGCGTGCGCAAGGACGGCGGCATCTCCGGCCCCATGTGACGGCCGGTCCCGCCTTCCGCAGCAACCAAGGGAGCTCCCCTGCATGCCCCATTTCGTGGCTGAATTCGCGAACTACCTGAAGCTCTTCGCGAACTTCCTGACTACGCCCTGGCTCTTCGTCACCCTCGCCATCGTCCTCTTCTTCGCGTCGCTCAAGTACTATCGGGTATGGACCCGGCCCCGCCCCGCGGGCGCGATCGCCCTCGCCTGCGTCCTCCTCTTCCTCGTCAGCGTGACCGACCACAACTTCCGCAAGATCGTCACGCAGCCCGACAACGTGCCGATCATGGCGATGCTCTACATCGTCGGCTTCTTCTACTGGCTCTCCCTGAGACAGGCCGCGATCAACGACGAGCGCATCGAGGCCGGCAAGGGACCGCGCGAGCAGGACGAGACCAACGATCGCGTCCACGTCTGGCCCGATCTCGTCTACATCGAGTTCATCGCCGCCATCCTCGCGACGGTCGTGCTCACCGTCTGGTCCATCCTCCTCAAGGCGCCCCTCGAGCAGCCCGCCTCCCTCACCCGCACCCCCAACCCCTCCAAGGCCCCCTGGTACTTCCTCGGCCTCCAGGAGATGCTCGTCTACTTCGACCCCTGGCTCGCCGGCGTCGTCCTCCCCACCCTCATCATCGTCGGCCTCGTCGCCATCCCCTACATCGACCGCAATCCGAAGGGCGCAGGCTACTACACCCTCAAGGAACGCCCCTTCGCCATCGGCGGCTTCCTCTTCGGGTTCCTCGTCCTCTGGGTCCTGCTCGTCTTCAACGGCACCATCCTGCGCGGACCCAACTGGAACTTCTTCGGACCCTTCGAGGAATGGGACGTCCACAAGCTCGTCCCCCTCACCAACGTCAACCTCTCCGAAGTCGTCTTCATCCAGTGGCTCGGCACCGGACTGCCCAAGGAATGGTACATCCGGGAAATGCCCGGGATCCTCCTGGTCATCGGCTACCTCGTCGTCCTCCCGCCCATCCTCGCCCGCACTCTCTTCAAGTCCATGTACCCCCGGATGGGCTTCCTGCGCTACCACGTGATGATCATGCTGCTCCTCATCGAATTCAGCATGCTCATCAAGATGTACTTGCGGTGGACCGTCAACCTCAAGTACGTCATCGCCATCCCCGAATACTTCTTCAATATCTAAGCCCCACGGAGGAGCGATGGCTGACAAGCAGCCGGAATACTTCTATCCCATGGGGAAGCTGCACAAGCTCTTCTTCCTCTCCAGCGGCCTCATGCTGCTCGCCTTCCTCTGGATGCTCTGGCAGGACTACGATCGCGAATGGAAGTACTTCCAGCGCGACTTCAACCAGTTCGACGTAGCGCGGATCGAGAAGGACAAGCGCGCCGCCCAGGACGCGATCGACAAGCAGAAGCTCGCCGCGCTCAAGGCCGCGCTCGCCGAGGGCGAAAAGGAAATCGTCAAGCACGAGAAGGAAGTCCGCGAGATCGCCGCCAAGCAGGCGGCCCTGCTCGGGAAAATCCAGGACCATACCCAGCAGGCGCAGTTCGCCAAGGCTCAGGTCGACTCCGCACTCTTCGAGTACGAGGAGTCGCGGCACCATGCAGAGAAGAAAGAGCTCGATGCGGCCGACGTGGCGGCGCGCAAGGCAACCCTCGACAAACACCGCCAGCACATGGCCGAGGAGAACGGCATCCTCGAACCCTTGACCGCCTCCCAGAACGCCCTGGCGGCCGACCTCAAGCAGATCACCGCCCGCCGCGACGTCGCGCAGAAGGGACTCGAAGACCTGCACGCGCAGGTCACCGCCCTCGAAGGCCGCCACGCGCGCGTCGAGACCAACTTCCAGAACACCTTCCGCAACCTCCCCTTCTTCGACTTCATCGATCCCACCATCAAGGTCCGCCAGTACGTGCTGCCGGAGTACTGGGACGACTACAACTTCGCCCGCGTCTACAAGGTCGAGCGCTGCACCACCTGCCACCTCGGCATCGACAAGAAGGGCTGGGAAGGCGCCGACGTGCCCAAGGTCTTCCGCAGCCACCCGCGGCTCGAGCTCTACCTCGGCGGCACCTCGCCCCATCCGATCGAGAAGTTCGGCTGCACCACCTGCCACGACGGCCAGGGCCGCGCCCTCACCTTCAACGACGCCGGCCACACGCCCGCCGACGAGGCCCAGACCAAGGAGTGGGAAGAGAAGTACCACTGGCATCCGCAGCACCACTGGGACTTCCCGATGAAGCCCAAGGCGCACCTGGAGTCGACCTGCTACAAGTGCCACACGCAAGAGGAGGAGATCCGCGGCGCCGATCACTGGAATCGCGGTCGCCGCCTCTTCGAGCGCGCCGGCTGCTTCGGCTGCCACCAGACCGACGGCTTCCAGCACATGCGCAAGATCGGGCCCGACCTCTACCACCTGGCCGACAAGGTCACGCGCGACTGGGCCTACCAGTGGATCCTCGACCCGCCCGCGCTGCGCCCCACCACGCGCATGCCGAAGGTCTTCAACCTGTCGAATACCGACGGCCAGGACGACAAGAACGATCCGCAGCGCAACGCGGTCGCCGCGGACTGCATCACCGACTACCTGTTCTCCCTGAGCGATCCCATGCCCGTCCTGCGCGTGCCGCCCGGCCCCGGCGACCCGGAGAAGGGCCGCGCCGCGTTCGACCGCGTCGGCTGCAAGGCATGCCACCTCCTCGGCGACAAGCACGACACCGGCGACGAGTACAACAACTTCGGCCCCAACCTCACGGGCATCGGCTCGAAGACCACGCACAAGTGGATCTTCAACTGGCTCAAGGACCCCAAGGCCTACTTCGCCGGCACCGCCATGCCCAACCTCCGCCTGTCCGATGCGGAGGCCACCGACATCGCGGCCTGGCTCATGGCCTCCACCGACCCGGACGCGCCAAACCAGGCCAAGCTCCCCGAGCAGAACCCCTTACTCGACGAGCTCGCCATCACCTACCTCTGGGCCCGCTTGGGGCCGAGCGACGCCGAACGCGAGCTCGCGGGCTACGACACGCAGAAGAAGCGCCTCTTCGTCGGCGAGCGCATGATCAACCGCCAGGGGTGCTTCGGCTGCCATCAGATCAAGGGCATGGAGAAGATCACCCCGATCGGCGTGACGTTCACGGGCGGCGGCGCCATCGGCTCGAAGGACATCGACCGCATCGACTTCGCGTTCGTGGACATCCCGAAGACGCGCCATGACTGGCTCAAGCGCAAGGTGCGCGACCCGCGCGTCTACGATCATCTACGGGATCGTACCTACGACGACAAGCTGCGCATGCCGCGCATCACGTGGCTGGTCGATGCGAAGGACAAGGAGGGCAAGCCCGCCCCCGAGCTCGTCGAGGACCTCGCCACCTTCGTCCTCGGGTTCGTCAAGACGGAAGTCCCGTCGACCTACCGGCGCGTCCCGGACGAGCACGCCGCCGCGCTCGAGGCCGGCAAGCGCCTCATCAAGCTCAACAACTGCCGGTCTTGCCACTTCGTCGACAACGACCAGCGCGGCGGGGTCACCATCCAGACCGCCGTTGGGGAGTACCTCGCGGTGGAGAAGTTCGGGCAGCCGCTCGCAGAGCTGGCGACGCCCGAGCGGACGCAGATCATGAAGCGCGCGAGCGTCTTCTCCCCGCCGCCGCTCAACTTCGCCGGCGAGCGCATCCAGCCCCTGTGGCTATTCGACTTCCTGCGCGCGCCGACGACCGTCCGGGTGCACGTCTCGGTGCGGATGCCGACCTTCGGCTTCACCGAGGAGGAGGCGACGACGCTGACAAAGTACCTCACGCTGACCTCGAAGCAGAAGTTCCCCTTCGACCCCGGCGTGCCGATGGCCTACCATGCCTCCTGGAAGGACAAGGACGGGAAGGTGCAGGAGCTGTCGGGTGCGGAGTACCTGAAGGAAGCGAAGGCGCTGTTCCTGATGTTCGAGTGTGCGAAGTGCCATCAGGAGCCGAAGCCGAAGCAGGATCTGGCGGATCTGGCGCCGAGTTTCCTGCTCTCGGGCAAACGCCTGAAGCCGGACTGGGTCTTGAACTGGATCAAGAATCCGGCCGCGTACATCAAGGGCACGAAGATGCCGCAGTTCTGGCCGGACAACACGGTCGAGGACAAGCTGGGCGGGGACGCGGACCTGCAGATGAAGGCGGTGCGGGACTACGTGATGCAGATCGACAGTCCGGACGACCTCAAGTAGACGGGTCCAAAGTCAGTCGAGTCCAAGGTCCCACGGGTCCAAAGTCCCACGGGTCCAAAGTCCAAAGTCTCACGGGACCAAGGTCGGACGAGTCCAGAACCTGACCTTGGACGAAGTATTCAGGGGGGCCTAACCGGCCGATGCGATCCGGGCCGCATCGCTCAGCGGATCGGGGCCGCCCTGCGTGACTCCTATGCCGGTTGCCTCGCTGCGCAGGCGGGGACGCCTGCGCCACAAGAGTCGTGAATTCTGCTGGGATCGGCCGAGAGGTCTACGGTAGTTGTGGTGCAGGCGTCCTCGCCTGCACTCGCAGGGCCAGCCACGACGGCATTTACGACACTATCAAGTCGATGCGACGGGAATGCCGCGTTCTGGGGATCGGGCCCGCCCCACGAGACTCCGGCCCCGCTGACCTCGCGGCGCAGGCCGGAAGGCCTGCGCCACAAGGGTTCCGCGCACATCGTAGTTGACTTCGAGCGGTCTCCGGCAATTGTGGTGCAGGCCTTCCGGCCTGCACCAAAGGGCCGAGAATCGCTGCCCTTTGCGCCCTCCTCGACTGGCAGGTCGTCGCGAAACCCTGTGCGCACATTGGGGTCCGCTCGGAGTTGAAGCCGCTGCTTGGCCTCGGTGCCCGCCTCGCTTCGCTCGGCCTGTCGGACGTGGGGTCTTGGACTCGCTGGACTTGCGACCTCGTCGGACTTTAGACCCGTTGGACTTTGGACTTTGGACTCGTCCGACTTTGGACTCGTCCGACTTTGGACTTCGTCCTACCGCCCCCGTCCCTCCTCCAACCGCTCGACCGCCCCGCGCCCGTCCGTCGGCCCCTCGGCCCCTTCCGCGCCGCCCGGCTCGTAGTCCTTGAGCCGCCGCTTGATCGCGTCGTAGTCGGCCTCGGTGCGTTTCGCGCTCTCGAAGCCCAGGTCGGTCGCCAGCTCCACGAACCCGTCGCGGTCCTCCCCGATCCGCTCCGCCACCGCCGCCGCAAATCGCGCCCCGCCGTTCGCGCTGCCCGTGCCCCCGGGCAGCTCGCCCGCCCCGCGCACGTGGGCCGCCGCCGTGACCTCGCCCCAGGCTTCGGCCAGCCGGCGCAGCTCCTTCTTGCCCTTCACCTTTCCCAGGTCCACCAGCTCCTTCACCGGCGTGCGCTCGCGCACGCTGAAGGCGCCCTCGGGCAGCTTCAGCCACCCCAGGTGGTCGTCCGCGTGGCGCGTCAGCGCGCGCTCGGCCCGCGCCGCGCGTTCGCCGCCGTTCCCCACGGTCGCGTCGTAGCGCGCGCGCGCCTTCGCGTCCAGCGTTTCGCGCACGGGTGCCGCGCCCTGCCACTTCACGTCGAGGATGCGGTCGTCGTCCGGATCGTCGGTTTCGCCCTCGATCAGCACGTAGTAGCGGGGGAGTCCGAGCGAGGCCGTGCCCGCGTCCACGCGCCGGGCCACGTCCTTGACCTTGAAGTAGTCGGCGCCGAATTCCCGGCCGCCGGTCAGGGTTTTCCGGTAGCCCGCCATGGCGCCTTCGATCGCCGCGCGCGTCCGCGCATCGGCCGCCGCCAGCCCGTCGCGCTCGACGTCGAAGCGCCGCCGGCCGTCCTTCTCGTCGGTCCAGGAGCGCAGCATTTCCTTGCGCGAGTTGTGCCGCTCGGCGTCCTCCAGGAACTCCCGGAGCGGTTCTTCGGCGCGTCCGGCCGTCAGGGAGCGGTCGAGGCGCTCCGGTTCTTCCCGGATCTTCTCCACTTCCTTCACGTAGGAGCGGACGAAGGACCGGACCACCTCGCGGATCTCGTCGTCGTCGAGATCGGTCTGCTTGCGCAAGCCGAGGACGACGGCGCCGGTCATGCGCCACACGTCCATCTGGAAATCGGCGGGGACGGCGCAATCGTAGTCGCCGAGGCCGAAGACTACGTCGCCGCGGTCGGCTTCAAAGGCGCCGAAGTTGCCGGGGGGGAGGTCGCCGAGCACCCAGGTGCGGGTGGCGGCGGCGCCGCCGAAACGTTCGACGCGCGGGTCGTGCGCGAACTCGGACCAGAAGAGGTGGGGCGCGCCGCGGTAGAGGTCGTCGGGGGAAGCGGCGAGCTTCTTGTACTTGTCGCGGCGCAGTGCGGGGGGCAATCCGGCGTCATGGCGGACGATCTCGGCCATCGCGTCGCGCCCGGCGCGCGGCGGCGGATCGGCGGCGAGGGGGCAGGGGAGGGCGACGAGTCCGGCGGCGAGGACGAAAGGGGCGAGGGCGGTCACGCGGCCGCAGGCGAAGGGCATGGCGGAGGCATCCTCGTGGGTGTTCAGAGTCACCGTAGGGCGCGCGGCGGCGTCCGCCCCCGCGCTCGCCGGCACTGCGCCGGCCGGCCATGGTGCAGGACGATCCCGCCGCCGTCCCCCTCCCCGCCGCAGCGGTCGCCGCCACGGTATGGGGCGACTTGGCCAGCGTCCCCCTCCCCCGCCGCATCGGGGGAGGGCTGGGGTGGGGGTGAGTACGCATCACCAATGGCACCGCGCCCCGCGCACCGCGCCACGACCACGCGTCAGCCTATCACACCCGTCGCCGCCGTGCAACGGTTGACAAGTGCCCGGCCATCCGTATAATGCGCTCTCTCCCGCCTCCCAGTCCGCGCAGCCTTCCGGTCGTGCCAGGATAGCTCAGCACGGTAGAGCAAGGGACTCATAAGCCCTGGGTCGCCGGTTCAAATCCGGCTCCTGGCACCACCTGCGCACCCTTTCCCGCAGAGGGCGCACCATGCGCCGATCCCTCCGCGCGCCCTTCCTGGTGACAGCGCTCTTCGCGTTCGCCCTCCTCGGCTGCGGCTGTCCTCCCGGGCAGAGCCCTGACGACGTCACTCGGGCGGCTTGGCGCCGACTCAACCGTCGCCCCGTCATCCTCCTCACCGACTTCGGCGCGCGCGACGACTCCGTCGCCCTGCTCCGCGGCGTGATTCTCTCGATCGCGCCCGACGCCCAAATCCTCGACCTCACCCACGAGGTCCCGCCCTACGACATCGAAGAGGGTGCGCGTCTGCTCGAGGAGGCGCCCGGCGTCTACCCCGCAGGCACCGTCTTCGTCGCCGTCGTCGATCCCGGCGTCGGCACCGAACGCAAACCGCTCGCCGTGCGGCTCGCCAACGGGAACTACCTCGTCGGCCCGGACAACGGACTGCTGTCGGCCGCGATGGCGCGCCACGGCGTGAGCGAGGTACGGGAGATTACCGATGCGCGCTTCCGCCGGCCCGCCCGCTCCGCCACCTTTCATGGCCGCGATGTCTTCGCTCCCGCCGGCGCCCAGCTCGCACTCGGAAGCCCGGCCTTCGAGGAGATCGGGCCGCGCGTGACCGATTGGGTGCGGCTGGCGGCCCCCGCGTCCGAGTTCGTTCCGGCGACGGCGGGGGCGGGCGCCCGGCTGCGCGGCGCCGTGGTCGCGATCGACCAGCCGTACGGCAATCTGTGGACGAATCTGACCCCGGAGGACCTGGCGAAGCTTCCCGCCCCGGTCCCTGCCCCCGCTCGCGCCCAACCGACCTGGCTGGCCGTGTCCTGCGGCGAGCCGGCTCGGCGCCTGCTCGTGCCGCTCGTGAGTACATTCGGGGATGTCCCCGAGCAGCAGCCGCTGGCCTACTGGAACTCCCGGGGGCGCCTCGCCCTCGCCCTCAATATGGGCGACGCCGCGCGCGCCTGGTCGGTGGCGCGCGGGGCGCGGCTGGAGATCGAGGCGGTCGCGGCCCCCCCTGCCGGGCGGTGATCCGGGCGCCGGTGAGCGCACGCGCGTTCGGGGAAGGGTCTCGCAACCGGCCGCGATCGCTGGCCCTTCGGTGCAGGCCGGAAGGCCTGCGCCACAAGGGTTCCGAGCACATCATGGTTGACTTCGAGAGGTCTCAGGCCATTGTGGTGGG
>JACRIP010000540.1 GCA_016220045.1 Planctomycetota bacterium | reverse complement strand
CCGGTGGATCAAGACTCCGGCCCAGCCTGCCGGCCCGGTCGAATCCCCGTTCTCGATCCTGAGCCACGAGCTGGATGCCCGCGGCGACGAATTCGACGCGATCCTCGAACGCGTCGATGCGTTTCTGCGGCAAGCGCCCTCTCCGGCCGACGCCGAGGAAGCGAACCGGTACCGCACCCGGGTCGAGGCGCGGCGTGAGGCGCTGCGCGCGATCCGCCTGGGCGAATTGCGCGACGCGGCGGAGGCCGCGATCGGGCGCGAGCAGTACGGTGACGCCCTGATGTCGCTCTCGGCCCCGCCGCCCGGACTTGACCAGCCGCCCTGGGCCGCGCGCGTGCGCGCCGAACATGACCGCGCGCTGGCCGCGATCCTCGAGCGCTTCGCGCTGGCGGCCGCCGCCCTCCGCTCGGCCTGCGGCAGCAGCGCCGATTTCGCCGCGGCGCGCGCGGCCCTGCACGGCTGGGAACAGCGCTTGGCGGCCATCGAGGCGGCCGCCCCGCGCGTCGCCGCGGAGCTGGCGTGGGTGGACGAGGCCGAACGCGCCCACCGCGTGGCGCAAGTGGAGCAGGAAGGGCGCGGCCGCCTGGAAGTCTCCCGCGCCCTGCTCGAATCGGCGGTCGCGCAGGCGGAAAGGGCCTGCCTCAGGTTCCGCTTCGATCAGGCCGCCGCCGTCTGCAACGAGCTGGAAGGCCGCCTGGAGCCGGAGCAGCTCCCGGCGCGGGACCGCTTGCGGCGCGAGCTCGAGGCCCAGCGCGGCGCCTTCGACCGGCTGGTCGAGCGCCTCGGGCGAATGCTCGGGGAGCTCGCCGCGGCCGGCGCTGCCCCGGACCGCTACCCGACCCTGCCGGCCGGCGGCCGCGAAAAGTCGGGCCGCATGCTCGAAGCCGGACCGGAGGGGCTCCGGGTCGCCGGCGCGGAGGGCGGTGAGTCGGCGCACGTGCCCTGGTCCGCGGTGCCGGCCCGGAGCCTGTACCGGCTCGCGGCCTCCCTGCTTTCCCCGACCGAGGCGGCCGAGCACTCCGACCTCGGCATGTTCTGTCTGCGTCGCGGCCTGCTCGAGGAGGCGGACGCGGAGTTCCGCCGGGCCGCCGACCTGGGTGCGCCCACCGATGCCGCGCAGGCCTACCTTGCAGAGACGGCCGCCGGCCTGGAGGCGGCGGCGCGGGACCTGCTGGCGAAAGCCCAGGCGACCGTGGACGGGGGCGACGGCGGGGCGGCCCTCGCACACCTGCTCCAGCTCAGGAATGCCTGCGGAAGCAGCCCCGTGGTCGCAGGCCAGTCGGCCCGCATCGAAGAGCTGACGCGCCGCGCCCTGGCGGCCTGCCGGCCGGAGCCCGGCGCGGCCGGTGCGCCGCGCGTCTTCGACTGGTCCGCGGCTGCCCCGCCGGCGGCCTGGTCCCCCGCTCCGGAGTCCGCGTGGCGCGTCGAGCGCGGGGAACTGACGGGGCACGGTGCGGCCGGAACGCTCGAGCTGCGTCCCGATCGGGAGGTCGCCGAGGTCTGCGGTCTGCTCCGGATCGCGAGCGCCGAGGTGCGACCGGTCGTACAGGTGCGCCTGGGGACGTTCGAGATCAAGTTCAAGGAGACCGGCGCCGTCTACTGCGCGGATGCCCGCGGCCCCCGCAACACCCCCGTGTCCACGCCGGCCGACGCGTGGCTCCTCTTCCGGATCTGGCGCGAACGCCTCCCCCAGGGAAAGACCCGAGTCCACCTGGAGCTCGACGGGCAGGAGCTGACCGCCTTCGACACCGACGGCGCGCGCCGGACGTTCGCGATCGAATTCTCCGCCCGGGGAATGGCCCGCGCGGCGGCCGAGCCCGCGGGCGGCTGGGTGCGCCTGGGGCCGATCCTGGTGCGCTCCGAGGAGTAGGCGCCCCGGGCGGCACCCCCGGATCGCTCCCCACCCTGGGGGAAACTCCCCACCCCCGCCGCCCTCGCCCGGTCGCATCCCCCACGCACGGCCCCGCCCTCAGCCCGCCGCCGCCACCGGACCGAGCGCCTCCGTCCCATCCCCCATTCGTCGGCAAACCCTGGCGGATCCACACCCTGCGGCCCGCCTCCCGCGCCGCCACCGGCCGCCCCCCGCGCCGCCCGCCCCGCCCTGCCGCCGCCTCCGCCGCGAGCGCGCGCGGCATGGCCCGCCGCTTGCTCCCCTCCTCCTCCCCGGCTCCGGTGCGCTCCGGTGCCGACCGCGCGGCGCTCCGCCGCGAATTTCTTTGATTGACAGAGGCCGGCGGCCCTTGTAGGTTCAAGGCTTCCGCCGCGGCGAACGTGAGTCCAGCGATGGGAGAAACTGAATGTCGAGCTACGTATCTGACCTGATGGCATCGGTGAAGGCCAAGAATCCCGCGGAGCCGGAGTTCCACCAGGCGGTGCAGGAGGTCGCGGACTCGCTCTCGATCGTCCTCGAGAAACACCCGGAGTATCGCCGCGCCAAGATCCTGGAACGGATCATCGAGCCCGAGCGCCTCCTCATGTTCCGCGTGCCGTGGGTCGACGACCGCGGCGACATCCACGTCAACCGCGGCTTCCGCATCCAGATGAACAGCGCCATCGGCCCGTACAAGGGCGGCCTGCGCTTCCATCCCTCGGTCAACCTCGGCATCCTCAAGTTCCTGGCCTTCGAACAGGTCTTCAAGAACAGCCTCACCACCCTGCCCATGGGCGGCGGCAAGGGCGGTTCCGACTTCGATCCCAAGGGCAAGAGCGACAACGAAGTCATGCGCTTCTGCCAGGCCTTCATGGGCGAACTCTTCCGCCACGTCGGCGCGGACACCGACGTCCCGGCCGGCGACATCGGGGTCGGCGGACGCGAGATCGGCTACCTCTTCGGCATGTACCGCAAGCTGCGCAACGAGTTCACCGGCGTGCTCACCGGCAAGGGCCTGACCTGGGGCGGCTCGCTGATCCGGCCCGAGGCCACCGGCTACGGCGCGGTCTACTTCGCGTCCGAAATGCTCGCCACGCGCAGCCAGAAGCTCGAAGGCAAGACCTGCCTGGTCTCCGGCAGCGGCAACGTCGCCCAGTACACGGTCGAGAAGATCAACCAGCTCGGTGGTAAGGCGATCACCCTGTCCGACTCCAACGGCTTCATCCACGACCCCGACGGGATCTCGGCGGAGAAGCTGGCCTTCGTGATGGACCTCAAGAACAACCGGCGCGGCCGGATCGCGGAATACGCCGACAAGTACAAGAGCGCGACCTACACCGCGACCGACGCGGCGGCGACCTCGAATGCGCTGTGGAGCCTCAAGGCGCACTGCGCGTTCCCGAGCGCGACCCAGAACGAAATCAACGGCCGCGACGCCGAGAACCTGGTGAAGAACGGCGTCTACGTCGTGGCCGAGGGCGCGAACATGCCGACCACGCTCGAAGGCGTGAACGTGTTCCTCGAGGCCAAGATCCTCTACGGGCCGGGCAAGGCCGCCAACGCGGGCGGCGTCGCCACCTCGGGCCTGGAGATGAGCCAGAACAGCATGCGCCTCTCCTGGTCGCGCGAGGAAGTGGATACCCGCCTGCACGACATCATGCGGCGCATCCACAAGTCCTGCGTCGAGGCCTCGACCGCCTACGGCACGCCCGGCAACTACGTCAACGGCGCCAACATCGCGGGCTTCCTCAAGGTCGCCCAGGCGATGATGGCCCAGGGCATCGTCTAGCCCGCGGTACCGACCCGAAGTCGTACGCGCTTCGGCCCACGCACAATACGCCCTCCGGTGTAGGGCCTGGATCGCTCCGGGCCCTACACCTTTTTTTCGCTGACCCGAAGCAAGGCTCGAATCGCCCGCAATCGACGAATTCGTCGTAGGGGCGACCCTTGTGGTCGCCCTCGCACCGGCAAGCAATGCTCGCGCCCATGCGGGGCGGGCACAAGGCCCGCCCCTACGCCAAGCCAAGGCTGTCGGTAGGGGCGGACCCCTGTGTCCGCCCCGGGGTCGCGCCGTGGTGCGCCTCTGCAGGATGAGCCCACGATGAACGGCGCCCCCCCCCCACCCTTCCCCCTCCCCCCGCCACCCCCGCCCACGCCCCCGCCCACGCCGCCCGCCACGGCGCTCGAGGAGTACGAACCCCGCTTCACCAATTTCTACGACCTCATGGCGTTCCGCGTGCGCGAGATCCTCCTGGTATCGAGCCCCTACGACGCCTTCGTCCTCGCCGAGGACGGCCGCCTCGGCGAGCGCCTCTTCGAAGACTACGTGGACCTCAAGCTCCAGTTCGCGCCCCGCATCACCCACGTCAACACCGCCGCCGAGGCGCTCGACGAGCTCCATCGCCAGCACTACGACCTGATCATCTCGATGACGCGCATCGCCGACATGGACGCGCTCGATTTCGGCCGCCGCGTCAAGGCCGCGTGGCCGCACAAGCCGGTCATCCTCCTGACCTTCGAGTCGCTCAGCACCCAGAGCCTCGCGCGTATCCGCGAGTCGCGCTGTTTCGACGGCGTCTTCTGCTGGTCGGGGAATACGCGCGTCGTGCTCGCGCTCGTCAAGTCCGTCGAGGACCGGATCAACGCGCCCGCCGACGCGCGCCAGGGCGTTCAGGTCATCCTCGTGGTCGAGGACTCCCCCTGGTACTACTCGATCTTCCTGCCGATCATCTACGCCGAGCTGGTCCGGCAAACCCAGTATCTCATCACCCACGCCGTGAACGAGTTCCACCGGCTCCTGCGCATGCGCGCCCGCCCCAAGATCCTGCTCGCCGAAAACTACGAGCAGGCGGTCGAGCTCTACTCCAAGTACCGCGAGAACACGCTGGCGATCATCTCCGACGTGCGCTTCCAGCGCGGCGGCAAGCTCGACCCCGCGGCCGGCCTCGCGCTTGTCGACCACGTCAAGGCCGCGCACCCCGACCTGCCGATCCTCCTGCAGTCGCGCGAAGCCGAGAACGGCGCGCTCGCCCGCGCCAAGGAGGTCAGCTTCCTCGACAAGGACTCCCCCCACCTCCTCCAGGAACTGCAGCAGTTCATCCTCGCCAACTGCGGCTTCGGCGCCTTCGTCTTCCGCCTGCCGAACGGCGAGGAGATCGGCCGCGCCGCGACCCTCTCCGAGTTCGAGGCGCTCCTGCGCACCATCCCGGACGAGTGCCTGCGCTACCACGCGGTGCGCAACCACTTCTCGACCTGGCTGCGCGCGCGTACGGAATTCGCCCTCGCCGAGGAGATCCGCCCGCGCACGATCTCGGACTTCCGCGACCTCGGCGAACTGCGCGCCTTCATCGGCTCCTGCATCGAGCGCCTGCTCGCGCGCAACCAGACCGGCGTGATCGCCGACTACAATTCGGCCCGCCTCGACATCAAGAGCTCCTTCCTGCGGCTCGGCACCGGCTCGATCGGCGGCAAGGGCCGCGGCATCGCCTTCATCAACTCGATCCTCGCGCGCCCGGACGTCGCCGCCAAATACGCGAACGTCGAACTCAAGACGCCGCGCTCGGTGATCCTCTCCTGCGACCTGTACGAGGAGCTGCTCGCGCGCAGCGGCCTGATCGAGTCCGCCCTCGCCTGCCGCGACGACGACGAGGTCGCGCGTCTCTTCCTGCGCCTCCCGCTCCCCGCCAAGATCGAGCTCGACCTGCGCAAGCTCCTGCGCCGCGTGCACTACCCGCTCGCGGTCCGGTCGTCGAGCATCCTGGAAGACTCGCAGATGCTCCCCTTCGCAGGCATCTACAGCACCTACCTGTTGCCCAACAACCACCCGGACGTCGAGGTCCGCCTGCGCCAGCTCCTCTCCGCCGTGAAGCTGGTCTACGCCTCGGTCTTCTACCGGTCGCCGCGCGAGTACGTGCGCAACGCCGACCTCAGGATCGAGGACGAGAAGATGGCGGTGCTGATCCAGGAGGTGGTCGGCGAGACCCATGGCGACCTGCACTACCCGGTGGTCTCCGGGGTCGCGCAGTCCTACAATTATTACCCGATCTGGCACATGGAGCCGACCAACGGCATCGCCTGCCTCGCCCTCGGCCTCGGCAAGATCATCGTGGACGGCGAGAACGTCTACCGCTTCTCCCCCGCCTACCCCCGGCTCAACCCGCCCTACGCCTCGCCCACCGAGTTCCTCAAGCGCTCCCAGAGCCGCTTCTATGCCCTCGACCTCGCCAACTCGGCCCTGGAGATCGAACGCGACGAGGGCTGCACCTACCGGAGCTGCAACCTCGCACGCGCCGAGGCCGACGGCACGCTCGGCGCCCTCGCCGGCACCTATTGCCACCAGGACGGCGTCATCCGCGACACCCTCGCCGAGCCCGGCCCCCGCGTCCTCAACTTCGCCCCCATCCTCAAGTACGACGCCTTCCCCCTCGCCGACATCCTGCGCGATTTCTTCGCCGTCGGCCGCCAATCGTACGGCGCCCACGTCGAAATCGAGTTCGCCCTCAACCTCTTCAACGACCCGGCGCGCAAGCCGGAGTTCACCTTCCTCCAGATCCGCCCGATGGTCGCGGGCAAGGAGTCGCTGGAGATCGAGGTCGACGAGGCGCCCGCGCGCGAGCGCTGCGTCGCCGTCAGCCGGCGCGCCATGGGCAACGGCGTGTTCCGGGAGCTCCGCGACGTGCTCTACGTGGACCCCAACACCTTCTCGCCGGCCCGCTCTCGGGCGATCGCCGCAGAAATCGGCGCGCTCAACGCGGCGCTCGCCGAAGAACGCCGCCACTGCGTGCTGCTCGGCTTCGGGCGCTTCGGCACGGCCGACCCCTGGCTCGGCATTCCGGTGGAATGGAACCAGATGTCGCAGGCGAGCGTGGTGGTCGAAAGCAACCTCGGGAAGTTCGTGGTCGACCCCTCGCAGGGCAGCCACTTCTTCCACAACCTGATCTCGCTGCGCATGGGCTACTTCCACGTCCAGGGGCGCGGCGGCGACGACGACTTTGTGGACTGGGCGTGGCTGAACGCGCAGCCGCACCACGCGCGCAGCGAGCACGTCCGCCTCCTCCGGTTCGCGACGCCGGTGCTCGTGCGCATCGACGGCCGGACGTCGCGCGGCGAGATTCTCAAACCGGTGGAGAGTCCGACGTAAAATCCGAGCGAGACGGCGACCGGGGGCGCCGCTCGCCACACGGTGTGTCGTTTCGGGGTTTCGGGGTTTAGGGGTTTAGGCGTTTGGGCGTTTGGGCGTTTGGAGATGGAAGGCCCGCACCACCCGCCCGCCCAAAGCAACGACGCTCGGCGCACGACCTCGACCGCGCGACTCGCGATCGGGCAAGCGCCGCGACGCGGCCGATGAAGGGTGCCCGGAGCACACGTGCGTTCGTAGTTCCGCCTTCAGCGGCTGTCGCAATGGTCGCCGGCCGGGCCACCCCGGGGCGGACACAGGGGTCCGCCCCTACCAGAGACCGTGGTTTGGCGTAGGGGCGGACCCCCGTGTCCGCCCCGCCAGCTCGCCGATTCCGCCCTCCGGCACATTTTACGACAGCCTCTGAAGGCGGAACTACCAACGAGCCGAATAGCCGCTTTACGGGCCTTGGCGCCGCGGACGGTCCGTCCGCCTGGGCGGCGATTCGCGTGGTCGTGCTACCCACCCCCGGCGACTTTCGCCCACGAATCGCGCAACGCGACGATCCGGTTGAAGACCGGCGCCCCCGGCCGGGAATCGATCGGATCGGCGAAATAAAAACCGCGGCGCTCGAACTGGAAGCGCGTCCCCGGCGACGCGGCGCCCACCGCTGCCTCCGCCCGTGCGCCGGTCAGCACCTCGAGCGACTGCGGATTCAGGTGCGTCTTGAAGTCCGCGCCGCCGCCCGCCGGATCGGGCACGGTGAACAGCCGGTCGTAGAGTTGCACCTGAACGGGGACGGAATGCGCCGCCGCGACCCAGTGGATCGCGCTGCCGATCTTGCGGCCGTCGCGCGGCGCGCCGGTGCCGGACTCCGCGTCGTAGGTGCAGCGCAGCTCCGTTACCGCGCCGGTGCCGGAGTCCTTCACGACGGCGTGGCACTTGAGGATGAAGCCCCAGCGCAGCCGCACCTCGCGGCCCGGGGCGAGGCGGGTGAACTTCTTCGGCGGCTCCTCGAGGAAATCGTCCTGCTCCACGAAGAGCTCGCGCGCGAACGGGATCTTGCGGGCGCCCATCTTGGGCGGGTCGTCGGGGAAGAAGGGGGCTTCGAGCTCCTCGACGCGGCCCTCGGGGAAGTTCTCGACGATCACGCGGAGCGGCCGATGGACGCACATGACGCGCGGCACGCGGACGTTCAGGTCCTCGCGGATCGCGGCCTCGAGCACGCCCATCTCGATGGTGCTGTCCATCTTGGCCACGCCGATGCGGTCGCAGAACTCGCGGATCGCCTCGGGGGTGACGCCGCGGCGCCGCAGGCCCGAGATCGTGGGCATGCGCGGGTCGTCCCAGCCGCCGACGTGCCGGTCCTTGACCAGCTCCAGGAGCATGCGCTTGCTCATCACCGTGTAGGTGAGATTGAGGCGGGCGAACTCGATCTGCTGGGGCCGGTGTTCGGTCGCCGCCGCGGCGAGGTACCAGTCGTAGAGCGGGCGGTGGTCGGCGAACTCCAGCGTGCAGATGGAGTGGGTGATCCCCTCGAGCGCGTCGGACAGGCCGTGGGCCCAGTCGTACATCGGGTAGATACACCAGGCGTCGCCGGTGCGGTGATGGCTCTCGCGACGGATCCGGTACATCACCGGGTCTCGCATATTGAGGTTGGGGGAGGCCATGTCGATCTTCGCGCGCAGCACCCTGCTCCCATCGGGGAACTCCCCGGCGCGCATGCGGCGGAAGAGGTCGAGGCTTTCGGCGCTCGGGCGGTGGCGGTACGGGGACTCCTTCCCGGGCTGGGTGAGGGTGCCGCGGGTCGTGCGGATCTCCTCGGCCGAGAGCTCGCAGACGTAGGCCTTGCCGGCCGCGATGAGCTGCTCCGCCCAGTCGTAGAGTCGGCCGAAGTAGTCGGCGGCGTGGTAGAGGTGGGTACCCCAGTCGAAGCCCAGCCAGCGCACGTCCTCCTGGATCGAGTTGATGTATTCGACGTCCTCCTTGGCGGGATTGGTGTCGTCGAAGCGCAGGTGGCAACGGCCCTGGTAGTCGCGGGCGATGCCGAAATTGAGGCAGATCGACTTGGCGTGGCCGATGTGCAGGTAGCCGTTGGGCTCGGGCGGGAAGCGGGTGACGACGCGGCGGTCGTGTTTGCCGGCGGCGAGGTCGGCGTCGATGATGTGGCGGATGAAATTGGTCGGGTGGGTCGGTTCGGTCATCGTCAGGCTCCGAGTAATGGTGCGCCGGGAAGCCGGGGAGTCGTGGGCGCAGAGTATAGCATCCCGGAGCGCCGGGAAAAAGCCGGACGGTAGCCCGGGGGGAATGTCCGTTCGCGGATCGCGACCGTACCGGCCGCACGCATCGAAGCGATGGCCTCCGTCGTCCTCGTACTCGTACTCGTACTCGTACTCGAATGCCCTGGGCGTGCGAGTACGAGTACGAGTACGAGGACGACGGGGGCCCTCGCTTCGATGCGTGCGGCCGGTACGGTCGCGAT
>JACRIP010000539.1 GCA_016220045.1 Planctomycetota bacterium | reverse complement strand
CTCGATTGGGTGATTGGGTGATTGGGTGATTGGGTGATTGGGTGATTGGGTGATTGGGTGATTGGGTGATTGGGTGATTGGGTGATTGGGTGATTGGGTGATTGGGTGATTGGGTCAGCGCGGAAAGAATGCCGTGCCGGGTAATGTAATCACCCGATCACCCAATCGCAAAACCACCCAATCGATAGGCCGGGCGATTCCCGCTGCCTGACCGTTCGTTCGCGCTACGAGGACTTCGTGCCTGATTCACACACGACCGTTCGCGGCCTGAAGCGCTGGGAAGTGCCCTTCGGCCGCGACATGAGCGCCCGCGAGGTGAACGAACTGCTCGCGCTGCCGCTCTTCTCGCGCATGGACCCCGGCCGCTTCCCGCCCCATCTCCCCCTGCGCGGCATCCTGCAGAACGAGTGCCGCATCCGCCGCTGCCTCGATCGCGAGATCATCCTGCGCCAGGGGGACTACGGCACGTCGGTCTTCCTGATTCTGTCGGGGGCCGCGCGCATCTTCGTCGGCCTGCCGGAAGCCAGCCTCGGCCGGCGCGAAGCCCGGCGCACCGGGTTTTTCGGCGCCCTCGCGCGCCTCTGGCGCCGACCGGGCCTGCCGGAAGTCCGCGAGGCCACCCGCCCCGCGACCGACAACGTGGTGTTCGACACCTACTGGGGCGGCGAGCACTCCACCGTCTTCCTGCAGGACATCCCCGGCGCGATCGACGCCGCGGGCGGTCGCCTCGTGCCCGGTCAGCTCTTCGGCGAGCAGTCCGCGCTCGGCCGCATTCCGCGTACCGCCACCCTGACGGCGGAAGGACCGACCGCCCTGCTGGAAATCCGCTGGCAGGGCCTGCGCGACCTGCGCAAGTTCGAGCCCGGCTTCCGCGAGCTCATCGACCGCCAGTTCCGCACCTACGCGGAAATGCAATACCTACGAGCAATGCCGTATCTGAGCGGGCTCAACGACGGGCAGTTGCGGCAGATCAGCGACCAGACCGAGTTCGAGTCCTACGGGGAATTCGACTGGTACGGGACCTATCAGGAAATCGCCGGATTGGATGCGGCGGCGCGGCTGGCGAGCGAGCCGGTGATCGCGGAGGAAGGGAGCCATCCCGCAGGGCTGGTGCTGATCCGTTCCGGGTTCGCGCGCGTGACGCGGCGCCACGGCCACGGCCACCGCACGCTCGCGTACCTGGGGAAGGGCCAGGCGTACGGTCTGGAGGAGCTGGCGCACAACTGGCGCCGGCCGGAGGCGGTGGCGCCGCTTGCGACCACGCTGCGCGCCGTCGGTTACGTGGACACGATCGTGATTCCGACGCGCATCGTCGAGCAGTTCGTCCTGCCCGCGATTCCGCGGGACCGGGTGGACCGGTGGACGGGCGTGCTGGCGGCGGCGCCGGGGCCGGAGGGGGCGACGGCGGAAAGGGCGAGTGGAGCGACCGCCGCCGCGCTCGCGGTACCGGGCGCGCGGCGCGCGGGGGAGGGTCGGGAGGACCTGCTCGAGTTCCTCGTCGAGGAGCGCTTCATCAACGGCCGGGAGGCGATGGTGATCGACCTCGACCGCTGCACCCGCTGCGACGACTGCGTACGCGCCTGCGCCGCGACTCACGACAACAACCCGCGCTTCGTGCGCCAGGGGTTGACCTGCGGCAACACGATGATCGTGAACGCGTGCATGCACTGCGCCGATCCCGTGTGCATGATCGGCTGCCCCACCGGGGCGATCCACCGGGACCGGGAGGGGGGGCAGGTGGTGATCAACGACCTGACCTGCATCGGCTGCCGTACCTGCGCGGAGAGCTGTCCCTACGGAAACATCCGGATGGTGGACATCCGCTCGCCGGGGGGCAAGGCGGTGGTGGCGGAAGCGACCCACGCGCCGATCCAGAAGGCGACGAAGTGCGACCTCTGCGTCGAGTCGCCGGGCGGGCCGGCGTGCGTGCGCGCCTGCCCGCATGACGCCCTGCGGCGCCTCGACCTGACGCGGCCGGAGGTCGTCGAGCGGGAATTGGGGAGGTAGGGGCGGAACCCCGTGTCCGCCCTGGCGCCGCCGCAGGCCTTGGCCGGCGGGGCGGACACCGGGGTCCGCCCCTACGCCGACCAGGGGGATTCGCGTAGACGCGTCGCTAGACCGGCACCGGCTCCGGACTCGGCGCGACCGCGGCGCCCCCCGCGCCCGCGCCGCTCGCATGACCGCCCGCGCCCGCCGGCACCGCCGCGTCCTCCGCCGTCGCCCCGCGCCGCCGCAGCCGCTGCGCCGGCAGGTAAAGCTGGTAGGCCTGGAAGGAGAGATAGTTCGACTCCGGTCCGTCGATGTCGAAGTCGAAGAAATCCTCCTTCTTGTGGTTCACCCAGTCCGCGCGCAGCCCGTCCCGGCGCGACCAGTCCACCCGCAGCACGATGTAGAAGAACGCGTGCGCCAGGTCGAGGATCTGCCGCGGGCCGCGCACCGCCAGCAGCCGCTTCCACATCACCTTCGGCCGCCGGTAGAAGACGCTGTGCGCGTGCTTGTAGAACTCCAGCACCTCCGACTCCGAGATCGTCGGCAGCTTGAGGATCAGCCCGGACAGTTCGTACTCGCTCCAGTCCTCGGTCTTCAGGTAGCCGTTCTCCTTGGCCCACTTGTAAAGCTGCGTGCCGGGGTAGGGGGTGTTGATATTGAAGAGCGCAAGGTCCGGGTCGAGCTCCATCGCGTAGTCGAGCGTGTTCTGCATCGTCGCCTTGGTCTCGCCCATGTTGCCGAAGATGAAGCAGGCGCGCGACTCGATGCCGACCTCCTTCGCGAGGTCGATGGCCCGTTGGGTCAGCTCGTCCTTGATCGGCTTGCGGATGTTCTTCAGGATCTCGTTGTCGCCCGACTCGATGCCGAAGCAGACCTGGTGGCAGCCGCCGGCCTTCATCGCGCGCGCCATGTCCGGATTGAAGCAGTCCGTGCGCACGAAAGCGGTCCAGGTGACGTCCACCTTCTTTTCCACCATCAGGCGGCAGAACTCGTGGACGTTCTTCTTCATCACCGTGAAGGTGTCGTCGTAGAACTGGATTTCGCGGATGCCGTACTTCTGCTTGAGCATGATGATCTCGTCCACGACGCTCGCGGCACTGCGGGTGCGTAGGGTGGTTTCCGCAGAGTTGCAGAAGGTGCACTTGCCGGGGCAGCCGCGGGTCATGAGCATGTTGATCGCCGGCAGGCGCTTGTAGGCGCCGAGCGCGGGATAGTATTTTTCCATGGGGATCAGGTGATAGGCGGGGAAGGGGAGGGAGTCGAGGTCCAGGATGACCGGGCTGGGGGCGTTGTGCAGCACGGTCGTGCCGTCGCGATAGGAGAGGCCGCGGATCTCCTTGATCGGGTCGCCGCGCACGATCTCGTGCATCGTCAGCTCGCCGTCGCCGCGCACCACCAGGTCCACGGCCTGGTTGCGCAGGCATTCGTCCGGCATGGCGGCCGCGTGGACGCCGCCCATGACGACCGTGCAATCCGGCAGCACTTCCTTCGCCAGCTTGGCGATCTTGTTGGCGGCGATCGAGGTCGCGGTCATTACGGTCAGGCCGACCACGCGCGGCCGCAGCTCCTTGAACTTTGCGCGCAGGTCGTCGGCGGTGAGTCGCAGCACGTGCACGTCGAGGAGCTGCACCGGGATCTTCTGCTTTTCCAGGTAGGAGGCGATCGACATGATTCCGAGCGGCGGCATGGCGGCCTTGATGCCGTGCCAGATGTTCCCGTCCTTGGACAACCAGGGTGGGTTGATGAGCAGCACGTCACATGAGCTCATGGAGGGAACTCCTGCATGTACCCGGCGCTCGCGCGCCCGGCAACCCGCGCGCGAATGCTTGCGGCGGCATTCCGCGGTCCGCGCACCCAAAAAAAGAGAGCGCCATGGCCGCGTGCGCAGCGGTCACGGAAGTAGAGAACCCGGATGATAGCGCAAGGGACCGGGAAAAACAAGCGCGTTGGAGGATTTGTGGCGATCTTGACCCGACCCCGGGGCGCCCGCGGGTCGGTCGGCGGCGGGCGAGCTCGCCGCGACCACCTCCGCGCTTGCCGCGACGGCCGAGTTCCGGTAGGATTCCGCGCCCGGTACGCGCGCGCGCGCGTGCGGTCAAGGCGGGAATGCCGGAGTCGGCCAGCCCCCGGCGCCCCCGCCGATCCGCGGTACTTGCCTGGGCCATGAACGGAGCTGCCGATGTCCCCTGGTCGCATTTCTCTGGCGCTGTCCGGCGGCGTGGCGCTGCTCGCGCCGCTGGTTTGGGGCCTCGGCGCCTTGCAGGGTGCGCCCGCGGCGGCCGGGCCGAAGTCCGGCGGCGCCTTCGCGCAGACCCTCGCCGCGCTGTTGACCGACCACTACGGGGCGTACCGGAGCGGCGACCGCAAGGGCTGGGACGCGGGGATGGCGCCCGCCGTCTCCGTGGTCGAGCGGGACGCGGCGTGGAAGCCGCGCGCGGAAGCGATCAAGGGCTGGCCGGGTTTCGACCGGCTGGTCCCGATGCGTCTGGTGCTCGGCGGGGTCGCATGGCAGGGGAAGCAGGCGGTCCTTGCGTTCGATGGCGACGTGGTGGTGGACGCGGAGGGCGGCGCGGTCTGGCTGCGCAATCTCTCGTGCGTCATCCCGGAGGAGATGAAGGCCGGCGCCCCGCCGCCCTTCGGCTACGCTCCGGAGGTCCTGGGGCTGGAGGCGGAGTTCGCGGCGCTGCTGCGCCAGGCGGTCGGGCCTACGGGAATCGCCTGGTCCGACTGGACCCAGTCGAAGGAGGGGTTGAAAGGCTTCCTGGCGCGGCTCGGGCTGCCGGAGGCCTCCGCGGCGTCGCTGCGTCCGCTGGATGACGCGAACGGCGGCGCGGCGGCGGCCTCCTTCCGGGAGGTCAAGAGCGCGGCGGGCGCCGCGATCGACGCCGTGGATTTCTGGCTCGGCGAGGTCGGGTTCGTCGCGGTGAGCGGCCGGGAGGCGGTGGGGGACGGGTCGGCGCGCCTGGCGCTGGTCGGGGGAAGGGTGTACCTGGTCTCCGGCCACTCGATGCGCAAGTTCCGGAACCGGTGAGCGGACGAGAGGCGCCGGGACTCCCGGCGGGTCTCAGCTCCCCCGGCGCGCTTTCGCGCGCGCAACCGTGCGCCGATCGAGCCACAGGAGCACGTTGTCGACGGCCGCCGGGCGGTCAAGCGTCTCCCCGCGGGCGCCGCCGGCGCGTCCAGTCCGCGCGCGCGCGGCGCCGCCGGCGCGTGCCGGGTCGAGCAGGACGACGCCCGCGTCCGGCGTGACCGCCGCGACCAGCCATCGCCAGCCGAGGCGACGGCCCTCGGCGCCCATCCGTCGCCACTCCGCCGCCGGGAAGCGCACGGGAAGCGCTGCGCGTTTCACCTGAATGCCGAGCTGGCGCCCGCCGCGCAGGGCGAGCAGGTCGAAGGCGCCGCGGGAGGCGCGCGACTGGTAGACCAGGTCGAAGCCGCTGCGGGCGAGGTGCTGCGCCACCGCCTGTTCGGCCTCGTCGCCGAGCAGCGTCATCGGGACCACCGTTCCGCCGGGCTGCCGCCAGCGCAGCCACAGCCCGAGGGTCGGATCGTCGAGCCGGTACCCACCGTCCTCGGTGCGCGCCACCGCGTCCCCCAAGCGCTCGAGATAGCGCACCGTGGCGCCGGGCGGAGCGCCGATGGCGCGGGCGACTTCGCCGAGGCGACGCGGACCGTCCGCCAGCGCCTGCAGCGCCGCGGCGAGGTAGGTGGAACGCCCGGCCCGGTGAGCGAATTCGTTCTCGAAGTGCAACGCCAGGCGTCCGGTCCGCGAGAAGAGCAGCTCCTGCAGGGCCTCCTTGAGCGCCGTGTCGTCGATCGGCGGCGCCTGACGTTCCATGGTTTCCCCGAGAAGCTGGACGTAGAACGGGTGTCCGCCGATGACGTCGATGGCGCGGCGGGCCAGGAGCGGGACGATGCGCCGGCCGCGGGCGCTGGTCTCCACCAGGAGCCGCACGGCGTCCTCCTCACGGAAGGGCCCGAGCTCGAGCACCTCGAAGTGCTGGAAGAAGGGAGAGTGTTCTTCCGTGACCAGCTCGCGCAGCATGGTGCGGGCGGAGCCGGAGATGAAATAGGAGACCCGGCGGTGCTTCTGCCACAGGCTGCGGGCGAGCGGCAGCACCGTGCCGCGGCCCGGCCTGAGGTCGAGGGTCGCGAGCTCCTGGAATTCGTCCCAGGCCACGACGACCTGAAGGCGCAGCGCCTGCGCGAGCCGCTCGGGCAGGTCGAGCGCGTCGCGGGCGAGATCGGCGTCGGCGCGGCGGTCCGGCAGTTCCAGGACCAGCGCGCGCAGGGCGGGCGGGAGGGCGGCGAACGGCCGCGACTCCTGCAAGGCCGCGCGGTATTCGGCGGGCCGGCGCGCGAGGGTCTCGAGCGAAATCCCGGTTTCCGCGCCGAGCGCGGCGTCCAGCACGCGCAACGCGAAACGCCGGAAGATCGCCGGCGCGGGGGATGCATCCTCGAAGCTGTCGAAAATGACGAAGGCGAGCCCGGGGCGCGCGGCGCGGCGCGCAAGTTCCAGAAGCAGGCTGGTCTTGCCGACTTTGCGCGGTCCGATGAGCGCCACCCAGGAGGGCGCCCCGGCCGCCAGTTTCCGGAGATGCCCCTCAAGCCGGGCGAGCTCGCGGGCGCGATTCGCGAACCCTTCGTCGGTGACGGGCACACTGGAGCGAAACATGAAGTCCTCGGTGCTCGAACCCGTGGGCCGCGGGACGTAGCGACGCTGCTACGTAGCAAGCTTGCTACTACTCCTCGAATTGTACGCGCCTCTCCGCGCAGGGGCAAGCAAAATGCCCGGTTGCCGGCGCCTACTTCGCGAACGGGTTCATCTTCTTCAGACCCTTCGCCACCCGCAGCTCCTGCCGGTACTCCTGCCACTCCGGCGTCTCCTTCGCCACCAGCGACATCGCCTTCTCGATCGCCGCGATCCCCTCGTCGTAGCGCAGGAGCGTGAGCAGCGAGCGCGACCGCTCGATGTGCGCCGGCGGCCAGTCCGGGCGCCGGGCGGCGAGCGCGTCGAACTGCGCGAGCGACGCGTCGTACTCGCACTTGCCGAGCAGCGCCTTGCCGCGATTGAGCTGCGCTTCGTCGTAGTCCGGATCGAGCGCAAGCGCCGCCTCCGCGTCGGCGATCGTGCCGTCCCAGTTCTGCTGCGCGAATCGCGCCACCGCCCGGTTGTTCCAGGCCGCCTTGTCCTTCGGCTCGCGCTTCAGGAATTCCGTATAGTCCGCCTCGGCGCCCGCCGAGTCCCCGTCCTGCTGGCGCACCGAGGCCCGGTTGAAGAGCGCCAGGCCGAATTCCGGCCGCAACGTCAGCGCCTGCGAGAAATCCGCCAGCGCGCCCTTCAGCTCCCCGCGTTCGCGCCGGATGTTGCCGCGGTTGAACCACGCCAGGTGAAAGTCCGGGTGCAGGCGCAGCGCGGCGTCGCAGTCGGCCTCCGCCTCCGCGAATTCGCGGCTCTTGTATCGGGCGATCGCCCTATTGTAGTAGGCGAGGAAGTGATACGGGTTGATCTCCAGCGTGCGCGTGTAGGCGGCCGCCGCGCCCTTCGGGTCCTGAGGCTGCACGTGGTCGCTCAGGATCACGCCGCGCAGGAAGTGCACGTCCTCCAGGTGTTCCCCGAGCTTCTCCACTTCCGCGCACAGCCGCAGCGCCTCGTCGTAGCGCCCCTCGATGTAGGCCAGGCGCGCGCGCGACGCCAGGGCGTAGTCCTTCGCGATGTCCAGCTTCTCCAACGCCCCGAGCTGCTCGCGCGCCCGCGCCAGGTCCTTCTTCCAGTCCATGTAGAGCATCCCCGCGCAGTAGGCGGCGATGTAGTACCCGGGCGCATGGCGGCGCGCCGCCAGGCAGTCGGCCAGCGCGGCGTCGAGCTGGCCCATCCAGACCAGCCGGCGCGCGCGCTCCGCGTAGGCCTCGCCGTATTCCGGGTCGAGCTCGAGCGCCTGCGAGAAGCGCGCGACCGCGTTCCTGCAGCCCGCCGCGTCCATCGGCTCCAGGAAGCCCCGCGAAAAAAAAGGCGTCGCCTGGGCGCGGCGCGCCCGGGCCGCGGCCTCGCCCTCGAGGTGGGTCGTCTTGGCGGCGGCGGCTGCGGCGG
>JACRIP010000535.1 GCA_016220045.1 Planctomycetota bacterium | reverse complement strand
GTGAAGCACGCATTCCCCGATCGCCCGCGGAAACAATCCGCGCAGGCACCGCAACCTCGTGGCGGGGAAGGCCACGAACTTCACTACCGATCCTTCATTTCCAAGGCCTCCGGGGCCCGGAGGCGCCCACCTGAAGAACCATCGGGTTGCTGCCAACCCTGGTTCAGGGACGCGGCAGTCCTCCACACGATGCCATCAGAAGAGATATTCATCGACACCCGGTGTCGCTGTATTCGCCCAGAAGGTACCGACGTCGAATCCCAGGGTACCCGGCGGGTAGGGCTCGCCGACGCGACCTCCGGTCCGATCTTCGTCGTAGGCCCAGGCCCCGGTATTGTCGGCCGGGCGGCGCCGGGTTCCGGTCACCGGCAGATCGATCCGCTGGACGCGGTGGCGACCGGCTGCATCGGCGGCGCCCGAGTACGGATTCTCGGGGATCGCGCCACCGCGAATGCGGCCCGGGTTGCCATCGAGCCCGGACAGATCGGAGACTCCCGGGTAGCGCGGCCAGCCGAAACCGAACGGGGGCGGCATCTGGGCGCGCGCGTAGTACAGCAGGATCGCCGTCCGGACCGAGCCGAGCGCCACCAAGACGGACGACCGGCGGGCATCTTCGGCGCGTACCTGGAGGCGCATGGCGATCACCACGCCGGCGATCGCGACCAGGCCAAGGAGCAGCAGGAGTTCCCAGAGCGTGAACGCGCGTACGGCGCAACGGGCCGACCAGCCCGCGGGTATGCGCCGCCCCCGGCGCGAGGTCGCAGCCGTGGGACCCACGCCGCCGCCGCTCAGAACTTGAATTCCTGGATCCCCTTGGTGTGGGTATCAGCCCAGAACCGGCCGACGTCGAATCCGTCCGGCGGCTCCACGTACGCCTCGCCCTCGGTCGAGGAGCCGGCGGCCCCCATGAACGAGTCGTACGCCCACGCCCCGGTCAGCACGTTTTCGCCGGGATCGGGAACGACGCCGTCCGCTACGGCCGCGTCCTTGCCAACGATGCGCCGCCGCGCGGAGAGGTCATTATCCGAGCAGAACGGGTTCTCCGGCATCTTCTGGGCGAACACGATGCCGGGCTTGTTCTGGCTCATCTGGAGCAGCGCGAGCGTCGGGTAGTAGGGCCGATTCGAGCCGATCGGCGGGGGCATGGCCTGGCGGTGCACATACAGGGAAATGGCGGTGCGCACGGCGCCCAGGGCACTATTCACCGCGGAGCGACGGGCCTCGGTGTAGATATCGACAAAGCGCGGGAAGGCGACGGCGCTGAGGATCAGCATCAGGATGATCACCATGATCATTTCGACCAGGGTGAATCCGCGCCGGCGGAGTGTGAGCTGCGGGGGCACCTCACTCGCCTGCCGCATAGCGGTCTACCAAAAAAGGAAACGGGTGGGGAGGTCTCCACCAGGAAACCTTCCCCACCCGCAGAGTACAACTGAGGCTAGAAGTTGAACTCGCTCACGTTGCTCGTGCTGGTGAAGGCCCAGAACTGGCCCACATCCGTCACGCCGCTCGTGAAGTCGCTGATCGGCTGGCCCGTGGCCGGGATGCCCGAGCCCTGCTCGTCGTACGCCCATGCACCCGCGTTGGCGGCCAGGATGCCGGACGTGCGGCCGGTCTGGGCAGCGCCCGCGGCCACGTCGTTACGGCCGCTGGTGTTGCCGTTCTCGGAGAACGGATTGTCGGCCATCTTGGATTCCATGACGAAGCCGGGGCCGTTGTCCGAGTTCTGAACCTGGGTGACGTTCGGCCACCACGGACGGCTGCCGCCCGTCGGAGGAGGCAGGGCATTCTTGGTGAAGTACAGCGAGAGCGCGGTGCGCACCGAGCCGAGGATGCCGAGGACAGCGGCCTTCTTGGCATCGCCGGAGAAGTCGAACAGGCGCGGAATCGCGATCGCGGAAAGGATGCCCAGGATGACGATGACCATGATCAATTCGATCAGGGTAAAGCCACCCACCTTGTGCTTCCTCAGGGTCTGCATCTAACCACCTCCAGGATTGTGTCACATTCCCCCACCGGTTCCATGAACGCCACGGAACCCGGATAACCGCAGGGCGCGCGAGGGGAAAATTCGCGCGCCTCTCCTCACAACGCTCATCCCCACCGTGTCATCCCCACATGAGCACGACGTGAGCCGCTCGCGGGGGCTCATTCCCCCGTGAATCGGCGGTCATCCTCCTTTCCGGGCCGTCGCCCGTGGCCTACATGCTCCGAACCCCGCCACTACGCAACACCGCACCCGGTGGATGCGGAATCGTGCGGGCGGGCCCGCGTTGCCCTTGTCCCACCCAAGGGTCAACCAGGCTCTGACTCGGGGTGTAATCACGATTTAGGAAAAACCGCGGTTGATTATACCAGCGATTCTTCCGCTGTCAAGGGCCTTTTTCACGAAGTCCGCGATTCGCCCCGCCACGGGTCGTCGATACGGGTGTCGCGTCTCCGTCGATTCCGGCGGGTAGGGACTCTCGCAGGGGCGGGCCTGGTGCCCGCCCCGCAGGCCGCTCGATTCGGCCCACCAGGGCGACGCGGCAGGTCGCTTCTACCCCGGCCGGAACAGGGCGATCATGTCCCACATCGGCAGGAACAGCGCCAACGCCATGAACAGCACCATGCCGGCGATCGCCACCGTCAGGATCGGTTCGATCATCTGCGCCAAGTTGCGCAGGATGTAGCGGACTTCGGTGTCGTAATAGCCCGCCAGCGTATTCATCATCTGCTCCATGGTGCCGCTGCGCTCGCCGATCGAGAGCATCGCGTACACCAGGGGCGGGAAGATCTCCGAATGCTTGATCGGCTCCGAAATCGTCGCGCCCTTCTCGATCGACTCCGTCATCATCCCGATCTCGCGCGCCACGGCGCGGTTCGCGATCGAGATCGACACGATGTCCAGGTTCTGCAGCACCGGCAGGCCCGCGCGGAACATCGTCCCGAACATGTGGGCGAAGCTCGCCATCGCCGCCTTCTGCATCAACTGGCCCATCACCGGCAGCTTCAGCTTGAACCGGTCCCAGCTCAACCGCCCGGGCTTGGTGCGGATGAACATCAGGAAGGCCGTGATCGAGGCGGCAATCACCGCCAGGATCGCCCACCAGTAGTGCGTCATCACGTAGCTGATGCCCAGCAGGATGCGCGTGGGCAGCGGCAGTTCCTTGCCGAACCGGCTGAAGACTTCCGCGAACTTCGGGATCACGAAGTAGGTGAACACGAAGAATGCGATGACGATGCCGATGACGACCATGATCGGATAGCGCACGGCGGACTTGACCGCCGCCCGGATTTCGGCCTCGTGCTCCAGCAGCCCGGTCAAGCGTTCGAGCAGCTCGTCCATCGCGCCCGACTTTTCGCCGGCGCGGATCGAGTTCACGTAGAGTTCGGAAAAGACCTTCGGATGCCGCGCCATCGCGCCGCTGATCGAATCGCCTTCCTCGATGCGCTTCATCACATCGCCGAGGGTGCGCTTCATGATCGGCTTGGGCGTCTGCTGGACCAGGGTGTCGAGCACGTCGAGAATCGGCAAGCCGGCGCGGAACATGGCCTGGAGCTGGCGGGTGAAGATGACGAGGTCTTCGAGCTTGACCTTGTCGAAGAAGTTCATGCGGTCGGCCATCGGGATGCGCGTGACCACGGCGGCCGCCTGGCGCACTTCCTCGATGGAGACCGGGGCGAAGCCCTTGGCCCCGAGCTGTTCGGCGACCGCCATCTTGGTGGCGGCCTCGACCGACTGGGTGACCAGCTTCCCGCTACTATCTCGGGCTTTTACCTGAAAGGTCGGCATTTCAGTCTCCGCTGTCGGTGGCGTCCGGCGCGCCGATTGTGCTGTCTACTCTGATCCCCGGGTGGCGCAGGGGCGGACCCCTGTGTCCACCCCGCCTGACGAGCGCGGTTGCGGGGCCGGGGCGGACACGGGGGGTCCGCCCCTAGGTCCAGCGCGGAACTGATCCGATCGGCGTGGACCGGACACTACGCCGCTTCGCGCCGGGACTACACCATGAGCCGGGTGACGCGGGCGACTTCTTCGACGGTGGTCATGCCCGACATCACGCGGCGCAGTCCGTCGTCGCGCAGGCTGAGCATGCCCTTGCGCCGCGCCTCGCGGCTGATCGCCGACGCGCTCGCGCGCGCGGCCACGAGCTCACGCAACTGCTCGTCGAGGGTGAGGATCTCGAAGATTCCGGTGCGCCCGCGGTACCCCGTGAACTTGCACTCCTGGCAGCCCTTGGCCTTGTAAATTTCCACCTGACCACCGGGCGTCGTGGGCTTGAGGCCGAACTCCTGCACCAAGGCCGAGGAGGGGACGAATTTCTCGCGGCAGGCCATGCAGAGCACGCGCATCAGGCGCAGGGCGACGACGCCGCCGACGCCGGAGGCGATCAGGTACGGCTCGATCTGCATTTCCATGAAGCGGACGATGGTGCCTGCGGCGTCGTTCGTGTGGATGCTGGAGAGCACGAGATGGCCGGTCAGGGCGGCCTGGATCGCGACCTCGGCGGTCTCCTTGTCGCGGATTTCGCCGACCATGATCACGTCCGGGTCCTGGCGCAGCACGGCGCGCATGCCGCCCGCGAAGGACATCCCGGTCTTCACGTTGACCTGGATCTGCCGCACCAGGGGCAGCTTGAACTCGATCGGGTCCTCGATCGTGCAGATGTGCTTCTGCTTCGAATTGAGCTTGTTGAGGCAGCAGTAGAGGGCGGTGGTCTTGCCGCTGCCGGTCGGGCCGGCGAAAAGCACCAGTCCGAAGGGCGCATCGAGGATTTTCTGGAGCCGCTCCATGTCGGCGGCGTGGATGCCGAGCTTGACGAGATCGAAGAGGCCTGCCATGTCGAGCAAGCGCAGGACGATGTTCTCGCCGTGCATGACCGGCATGGTGGAAACGCGGAGGTCGACGACCTTGGGACCGACCTTCATCTGGAAGCGGCCGTCCATCGAGACGCGCTGCTCCGAGATGTCGAGCTTGGAGAGGATCTTGATGCGGCTGACCAGCGGGGAATGGAACTTCTTGGGCAGGGTAAATGCCTCATGCAGCAGGCCGTCGATGCGGAAGCGGACGCGGACGAGGTCCTCTTCGGGCTCGATGTGGACGTCGGAGGCCTTGTCCTGGACCGCCTGGGCGATGAGGCCGTTGACCAGCTTGATGATCGGGAAGTCGGCGTCCGAGACGGCCTGTCCGGGCTCGCCGCCGAGCTGCGGGGCGGCGTTGAAGCGGTAGCTGGAGGCGCCGCCGACCTCGACCCCCTGGTCCATCTCGACGATGCTGCCGACCGAGGTCGTGCTTACCGTCTCGTAGGTTTGTTCGATCGCCGTGAGGATCGACTTGCGGGTGGCGACGGCGAACTCGACGGAAACCCCGTCGGCGACGATGTTGCGGATCTCGTCGAGGCTCGCCATGTCGTACGGGTTGTTGACCGCGACGACGACGGTGTCCTCGGTCTTCGAGACCGGCATGAAGAAAAACTTGCGGACGTCGCCGGCCTTGAAGAGGTTGGCGGCGCCGGGGTCGATCTGCCCGGCCTGGATGTCGACGAAGGTGAGGTTGAGAACCTCGCCGACCGCCTTGAGCACTTCGACCTCGGGGACGGTCGCCTCATCGAGGAAGAGTTTCCAGAGCGGGGTTCCACTGACCTGGCTGCGATGGCGTGCCTCGTCGAGCGCGCGCTGGTTGATAATGCCGCGGCGCATGAGGATCTCCCCCACGTCATCCGCGACGGCTCGCCTGCCTACCGCCATGAGTCGGCTCCGATGAACGGGCACGGGGGCCCGGAACCCGCGAACGGAGGCTGTCGCAAAACGTGCCGGCAGGGCGGACTTCGCGACCTGGCGGGGCGGCAACAGGGGGGCGCCCCAACCCCCAAAAGCGGGGTGGGGTTGGGGGGG
>JACRIP010000530.1 GCA_016220045.1 Planctomycetota bacterium | reverse complement strand
GAGGGCGCCGCGCAACGCGACCAGGCCGGGCGCGTCGATGCCGTCGTCGTTGAGCAGGAGGATGTGCATGCGATCCGATCGCGTACGGGGTTTCGAGGTTTGGGTGTTTCGAGGTTTGGGCGTTTGGAGGTTTGGGCGTTTCGAGGTTTGGGCGTTTCGAGGTTTGGGCGTTTGGAGGTGGAGGATTCTAGGGGCGGGAGCGCCGCCTCGCAAGCGAAACCGGGTGCAGGGCTCACGCCCGTTCTCGCATCTCGACCGTACCCGCCGCCGGCATCGAAGCGGTGGCCTTCGTCGTACTCGTATCTCGTACTCGTACTCGTACTCGAATGCCCAGGGCGTTCGAGTACGAGTACGAGTACGACGACGACGACGACGACGACGACGACGAGGACGAGGACGCCGAGGCCGCCCGGCGCGCGTTGGTACCCCCGACTTGCGTCGGCGGCCGCGTAGTCCGCTACCCCCGCCGCGCCACCGCCAGCAGCGAGACGCCGATCGGCAGGTCGCCGCGCGCGAGCAGATGGCGTTCGGCGGCGAAAATCGCGCGGAAAACGCCGTTGGCCAGAGGCGGCGTCGGCGGAATCATGTTCTCGGGCGTGATGCGGGGATTGAAGAACCACTCCCGCATCCACTGCAGCGGGAAGAGGGGCAGAAGCAGCGTATTGAAGTAGGTCAGCCGCTCGATCTCGAGTCCGGCGCGGCGGAGCTTGCGCGCCAGCTCGGTCCGGCTGTAGCGGCGCTGATGCTGGAGATCGTCGTTCCCGGTCCAGAAGAGATCGAGCGCGGGCACCGTGATCAGCGCCCGACCGCCCGGCACGAGCACCCGCCGGCACTCCTGTAACAACCGTACATCGTCGCGCAGGTGCTCCAGGATGTCGCACGCGGTCACGAGCGCCACCGAGCTCCCGCACAGCGGCAACCGCGCCGCGTCCGCCGCTACCAGGTCGCGCAGGCCGCGCTGCGCGCAGAAGCGCAGTGCCTCCGGCGCATAGTCGAGGCTGACGACCGGGCCGAACCGGCGAAAACGCTCCGACGTGTGCCCGGTGCCGCAAGCGATGTTGAGCACCCGGCCGGCCGGCCGCGCCGCCGGCAGCCCCTCCAGGACGGATTCGAGGATCGTGGCCCGTGCCGAGTACCACCAGTACCAGGTTTCATGGTGATACCATTGCGCATAGAAGTCGGGATGCATCGCGCCCCGGAACGAGGTTTTGTTGCAGGAAGCCCCTATGTGACGCGCACTTATAGAGGTTTGGCCGCAAGCTGTCAAGCCGGCAAAAGGACTTGACTCCCCACAAACCTCGATGCTAGACTCGCCCCGCCCTAGATGTTCGACGGGATCTCCGCCCCGAACCTCGCGAGGACAGCCGATGACCAAGCGGAAGGAAGAGACGCTCAAGATCAAGGAGATTCTCGACAAGAACCGGTTCCGGCTGGTCCGCAAAATCGCCGACGGCGGCATGGGCAGCGTCTACGAGGGCGTGCAGTACGGCGCGGAAGGGTTCGAAAAGGTCGTCGCCATCAAGGCGATTCAGGAAAGCCTGTCCAAGGACGCCGAATTCGTCGAGATGTTCATCGGCGAAGCCAAGCTGGTCGCCGACTTGGTGCACCAGAACATCGTCCAGATCTACCAGCTCGGCAAAGTCGGGAACATCTACTACATCGCCATGGAATACCTGGAAGGCGTCAACCTCCAGGAATTCATGAATCGCCACTACGAACTCGGGCTCAAAGTGCCGGTCGAGCTCGGCGTTTTCATCATCAGCCGCGTGGCGCGCGCGCTCGAATACGCCCATCGCAAGACCGACCGCAACGGCAATCCGCTCGGCGTGGTCCACCGCGACGTCAGCCCGAAAAACGTGATGATTTCCACCGAAGGCGTGGTCAAGCTCACCGACTTCGGCATCGCGAAGGCCGCGAACTACATGCGCAACCAGGAAGGGGACGTGTTGATGGGCAAGGCCCAGTACATGTCTCCGGAACAGGCGCAGTACATGCAGACCGACCGCCGCTCGGATATCTTCTCGCTCGCGGTCGTGATGTTCGAGTTGATGACCGGGCAGAACCTGTTCGGCAGCGACAAGACCTCGGTGATCCTGGAGAACGTGGTCTACCGCGAAGTGCCGCGCCCGAGCACGATCATCCCGGACTTCCCGCAGGACGTCGAGCGGATCATGATGAAGGCGCTGGAGCGGAAGGTGGAGAACCGGTTCCAGGACGCGGGGCGGATGGGGTACGAACTGGAGTACTACATGTACCATGACCGGTTCGGCCCGACCAACGTGACGCTCGAGAAGTACATGAACCGGGTCTTCCCCGAGCTGTTCCGGTCGCAGCCGCCGCCGGGGGAGCAGGGGTGGGATACCGAGGGCACGACGATCACGCTGCTCAAGTAGCGGGCGGTGCGCCCGGATCGGTTCGGACGGGGCATGAACGACACGCCATCGATCCAGCGCAAGCGGCGTCGGGCCACCGCCGCACTCTTCGTGTGCGCCATCCTGCTCTCGGTCGGGCTCTTCGCCCTCCAAGGGGTAGAGATCTGGACCGAGCCGATGGCGCTCCCCGCCGACGGCAAGCTCTACCTGCTCTACCGCTCCCGCTCCCCCGACGACCTGCCGGAAGACGGCACCTTCCATCGCGTCACGCTCGGCGCCGACGGCAAGCCGGCCGATTGGCAGTCCTTCAACGGCACACCGGGCGGGGCCGTGACCCAGGATGGCGAGCTGTGGATCTTCTTCGCCGAGTCGATCTCCCTGCTCGACTCCGGCGGACGCCTGGTCACGCTGAAATGGCCGCTGCCGTGGTCGCCCCTGGGCGCGCTGCGGGTGCCGGCCGGCGGCGCGGGCGCGGGCGGGGGCGGGGGCGGGGAAGCCG
>JACRIP010000525.1 GCA_016220045.1 Planctomycetota bacterium | reverse complement strand
GGCCCCCGCCCAGGTCGCGGGCGCCGCCGCCGGGAAGACCGCCCCCGAAGCCGGGCAAACACCGGAGGAGCGCCGCCTTGAGAAGGAGGGGTTCCGCCGCTTCCGGGACCCCTTTACGACCTACGTGGTGGGCGATCTTGCCGCCCAGATCAACCTGCTCAATCTGCTCAACGGCCTCTACCTGAGCGACGAGCAGGCGATCCAGGTCACCGCGTTCGCCGATCGGGCGACGCGCGTGCGCCGCGATGGGCGGGAGGAGATCGGGAAGCGCAACCGCGAGATGGCCGCAGCCCTGCGCCGCATGCGCGACGCGCTCGCGGGCGGCGGCTACGCGCCCGCCGCCTACGAGGACACGGCCTACAAGAACGGCGCCCGCGACTGGCAGCGCGCGTGCGAGCGGCTCTACGAGGCCGCGGCCCGGACCGAGCGCGAGCTCGCCGAGCTCGAAGAGGAGCTGCGCGGCGTGCTCACCGACACCCAGGTCCAGATCGTCGGCAACTACCAGTCCTGCTTGATCCCCAAGCAGGACATGAAGGATCCCGCCCGCATCGGCCAGGCCAGCGAGAACGGAGCCCGCTACCTGGAATCCCTGACCGCGGCGCGCGCGGCGGCGGCGCCCCGGGCGGCCGCGACGCGCGCCCTCCTCCTCGACCAGTACGTGGCGTATTGGGAACACCACCACGTCAGGTTGACCCCTGAGGGAAAGGCCGCCGTGGCCGGGAAGATCGCCGGCATCGTCGAGCGCGCCCGCCGGCTTTCCGCCGTCGAGTGGGAGCTGACCCGCAACGACCTGGCGCGCGAGATCGAGGCGATCGAGCTGCCGGGCGCCCCCACGCCGAAGTCCAAGGCCAAGGCGGCGGATGCGCTGAAGGATGCAGGCTCCCCGCCGCAGTTCACCAAGCTCGGCCGTTTCCTGCTCGATCCGCTCGTGCCCGGCCTCCTCACCGAGCGGCTGCGCGCCTCGCGCCGCTACGAGAAGTCCGGCGCCGTGGATTTCGAGACGCTCGAATCGGCCCCGACCTGCGGCTCCGGCCACTGCGCGATCGACTAGTGTCCTGTCAACATCGATTCTTCCGGCCGGCGTAGGGGCGCCTCGTGAGGCGCCCCGAGGGGCCACGAATTGAACGACCCCAAGCAACGACGTTGACAGGACACTAGCGCCAAGACCCGCGTGCTGCGCGTCCCCACGGAGGATCTCGATGGCCGCCCTCGACCCCGGCGCTCCCGCCGATCCCAACCCCGACGCCACCCCGGCCTCGCGCCGGACCTTCCTCAAACTCTGCGGCGCCGCCGGGCTCGGCGCCTGCTGTCCCGCCCTCGATCTCCTTCCGGGCGCCGTCCGCGCCGCCGCGGCCGATGACTCCGCCGGCGCGACCGCCGCCGCGGCCGGCCCGGTCTCCCAGGTCGTCCTCCGCGAGGCCCGCCACTACGACCGCCTCCCCGAGAACCGCATCCAGTGCCACATCTGCCCCTTCGACTGAACGCTCGACGATGGGCAGACGTGCTTCTGCCGTACCCGCACCAACAAGGCCGGCAAGCTCTTCACCCGAGCCTACGGTAACCCCTGTATCATCTCCAAGGATGCGATCGAAAAGGGGCCGCTCTACCACGTCCTGCCCGGCGCCACCACCCTCTCCGTCGCCACCGCGGGCTGCAACCTGCGCTGCACCTACTGCCAGAACTGGGAGGCCTCGCAGAACAAACCCGACGATACCAAGAACTTCGCGCTCACCCGCGAGCAGGTCGTGGCCGAGGCGCGCAAGTTCGGCTGCCGCGCCGTGAGCTTCACCTACACCGAACCGGTCGTCTTCTACGAGTACCTGCAGGACACGGCGGCCCACGCACGCGCCCAGGGGCTGACGCCGACCCTGTGCTCCGCGCTCTACGTGCACAAGAAGCCGCTGCGCGAGCTGCTGCGCGACGTGCGCGCCGTCGCCGGTTCGCTCAAGGGCTTCAACGAGGACTTCTACACCAAGGTCGTCGGCTGTCAGCTCGCGCCCGTCCTCGATGCCCTGGTCACGGTCAAAGAGGCGGGAGTGTGGCTCGAGGTGGTCTGCCTCATCCTGCCGGGCGTGAACGACGGCCGGACTGAAATCGCGGCGATGTGCGCGTGGATCGTGAAAAACCTGGGGCGCGACACGCCGGTGCACTTTGCGCGCTTCGTGCCGGCCTACAAGATGAAGGAGCTGCCGGCCACGCCCATCAAGACCCTGGAGGAGGCGCGGGAGATCGCGCTCGCGGCGGGAAGCCGGTTCGCGTACCTCGCCAACCTGCCCGGCCACGCGGGGACGAGCACGTATTGCCCAAGTTGCGGCAAGCCCCAGATCGAACGGCTCGGCTTCAAAGTGCTGCGCAATGGGCTCCGCGGCGGGCGGTGCGGGGGGTGCGGGGGAGTGCTGCCGGGCGTGTGGGCGTAGCGCGAGGTCGATGCTCTGGGGGGGACGAAGGTCCTGATCTTTACCCACAAGTCTGGCTGCTGGAGACCGTACACCAGGTTTTCGTCGTAGGGGCGGGCCTTGTGCCCGCCCCGCATGCCGAGGAATGTGGCCCGTCAGGGCGACCACAAGGGTCGCCCCTACACCGGACTGCGCCTCCTTGCGCGGTGTGCCGGCGTCGCCGCGGTGAGGAGGGCCGGTGTCCAGCTAGAAGTTGTGGGCAAGGATCGTGCGAAGGTCGGGAAGGCGGAGATCACGGGGGGAAGGCGGAGCAGATAGCCACCGACTCGGCAGCCCGAACGCCCGGCGATCGCCCCCCCCTCCCCAGCCCGCCCCCAGCCCTCGCTCCCCCGTATTCCCCCTACGGCCTCCGCAGTCCCTGGAATGCGGTGGTTGCCTGATCCGCTGCGTCGAGCAGCCTGTCGCCCGCGGCGAGGATCGCTTCCACGTCCTTGGCCGCGTAGTCGATCATGAAGTCGCCCTTTTCGACCCAGAGCTGGAAGTCGGTCCAGGCCGCCTCCTCCGCCCGCAGCTTCGCCAGCACGCCCGGGTCGACGCAGGGTTCCAGCCCGAGATCCGGATCGCCCGCGGACAGTCCCTTGAGGGTCTTCTCGAACAGGGCCGCGGCGGCCTTGAGCCCCTTGCGCGCCGGCTCGACCTCGTGGCGCAGCGCGATCAGCAGCATTTCCTTGGTCATCTTCTGCGAGAGCATGCGCTGCCGGCCCGCGAGGTTGACCGCGCGCGCCGCGACCCCCGGCGCCCCCTTGCGCACCTCCGCTTCCGTCACCGCCACCAGCGCGTCGAGCGGCTGCAGGATCTCCGCGCTCTCGCGCCGCACTCCCGCCAGGTCCACCTCGCCCCCGAGCGCCTGTTCGATTAGCGCGCGCAGTTGCTGCCACGCTTGCCAGACCTTGGCCAGCTCCGTGGCCACGCCCGCGCTGGCCTTCGGCACCCCCCCCATCCCCGCATCGCCTTCGCGGAGCCGGCGGTGGGTGGCCTCGAACAGATCCCGCGTGCCCGCGAGCCGCGCGCCGTTCCCCGCCCGATCAATCTCCAGCGCCAGCAGCAGCACCTCTTTGGTCGCCTTCTGCGTCAGCATGCGCTGCCGCGCCGCCAGGTTGAGCGCGAGTGCGGCCCCGCTGCCCGGCGGATCCTCGGCGGCCGCCAGGGCCGGCGCCAGCAGCGCTGCCAGTACGATCACCAGGCCGCACGTTTCCCAGGCTCGCCGCGTCATGGCCCCGTCCTCCCAGATGGGGAAAACTCCCGATCAGTCGCCCCGCGGGCGACCTTCGGCCATGCCAAAGCGAGCCCCGTGCCGCTCCGCCGCTACTTCTTGTCCTTCGCGCCGGTCGTCACGTCCTCGATCCAGGTGCGTGCCGCCATCATCGACGGCAGACCCAGCGTCGGCAGGGCCAGGAGCGCCACGTGCGCCAGTTCCTCGGGAGTGCAGCCGATCGCCAGGGCCTTCCGCGTGTGGCTGTGCACCGCGCCCTCCAGCCGCGCTCCGGTCGAAATCGCCAGCTTCACCAGCGCCCGCGTCTTCGCGTCCAGCGGCCCGGCGTGGTGTACCGCCTCGCCCAGTTTCTCGTAGGCCGCGGCCACCGCCGGGAATTTCTCGGTGAACTCCATGAACGGCTTGGGCAGCTTGGGCATCGCTCGAAGCTCCTCGCAGCGCAAACGGACAGAACCACGGTCGGCACGCCGGCGCGCCGACCTCTCCATATCACAACACGAAAGCCGCCGCCCGGCAACCAAATGAAGGCCAAAAAAAGAGTCAGCAGAATCCGTTCGCCCGGCGGACGGATTGTGGTTTGATGGGCCGGTTGTCGGGACGGATTCGGAGCTCGAACGGAGGTGCAGCATGGATCTGGTGACGCGCGAAACGCGCGGCGGGGCGACCGTCGTGCGCCTCGCGGACGGCAAGGCGAACACCCTCGGCCGGGCGATGGTCGAGGCCTTGGCGGCGGCGGCGCACGACCTGGCGCGCGAGCCGCGCGGCGGCGGCGTGGTGCTGACCGGCGCGGGTCGCGCCTTCTCCGCCGGGCTCGATCTCGGGGAGGTGCTCGGCTTCGACCGCAGCGCGCTGCGCAGCTTCCTCGACCTTTTCGAGGACATGACCCTCGCCTGGTACGGCCTGCCGCGGCCGGTGGTCGCGGCGCTGAACGGGCACGCCATCGCGGGCGGGGCCGTGCTCGCGCTCACCGCCGACTTCCGGCTCGCCGCCGCCGGGGAGCTCAAGTTCGGCTTCACCGAAGTCCCGCTCGGCATCTCGCTGCCCCAGGTGGTCTACGAACTGGTGAAGGGCCAGATCAATCCGGGCGCGGTCAACCGCTGGCTGCTTCAGGGAGAGACTGTAGGGCCGGCCGAGGCCGTGGCCGCCGGGTTTGCCGACCGGGTCGTGGCGCCCGAAGCGCTGGAGGCGGAGGCCTGCGCCTGGGCGGCCCGTCTGGCTGCACCGCCCGGTCCGGCCTACGCGGTGACCAAGGCGACCCTGCGCGCGGAGGCGCGGCGGCGCATGGAGGCGGGGCGCGCCGCCGGGTGCGACGCCTTCATCGAGGCGCTCGGCGCGGCCGACGTGCGCGCGCACATCGCCGCTACGCTCGAGGCCTTGCGCGCCAAGAAGCGCGGGTAGGGGAGGGCGGTCAGGCCCCGGGCGCGCGGCCGTGCGGCCGGGGACCTCCGGGATGTCGCACATCCAGAGCAACTGGTGTGACGCGGGCGGGCGGCGGCCGGATTTTCGGTGCGACACGCCGTTCGCCTTGCCGCGCTGCGAGTTACGGCGAGGCGGGCGGGGAGGGACGCGGCGCCGGCGGGGACTGGCAGGTACGGCGCGCGAAGCGGGGCGGAGAATTCCACGGCCCGGCCCGCCGGAGGGGCGAATTCGCCCAGGGGTGCGGAGCGCGCGCGGGCGGGGTGAGGGAGAGGAGGGGGGCG
>JACRIP010000524.1 GCA_016220045.1 Planctomycetota bacterium | reverse complement strand
GGGACAAGCGCGTCGGCAATACCGGACCTGCACCCGGAGCGCGCTCCTCGATTGACGAATCCCCGCCCGCAAGGTATTCTCTCCGCGCGCCCGAGGACGCCCGGGCATTCCCCGCACCCCTGCAACCACGCGAGCCCCGATGAGCGACGCCTCCGCCTCTTCGCCCGCGCCCTTGCCCGCGCCGCCGCCGCCGGCGGTCGCGCCCCCCGTCCTTCCCGCGGCCCTGCCCGCCAGCCTCTCGGTCGTGGTCCCCGCCTACAACGAACGCGAGAACCTCCCGCTCCTGCTCGGCGAATTGCGCGCCGCGCTCACCGACCTCGGCCGCCCGTACGAGATCATCGTCGTGGACGACGGCTCCGCCGACGGCACGCGCGAGGCCCTGCGCGTCGCCTGCGCGAGCGACCCGCACGTCGTCGGCATCTCCTTCCGCCGCAATTTCGGCCAGACCGCCGCCATGGCCGCCGGCTTCGCGCGCGCCCGCGGCGAGGTCATTCTCACCCTGGACGGCGACCTGCAGAACGACCCCCGCGACTTCCGCCTCCTGCTCGATCAGCTCACCCCCGACGTCGGCGTGGTGTCCGGCTGGCGCCACCGCCGCGAGGACGCCTTCCTCTCCCGCACCCTGCCGTCGCGCATCGCCAACGGGCTGATCTCGCGCATCACCGGCGTCCACCTGCACGACTACGGCTGCAGCCTGAAGGCCTATCGCCGCGACGCGGTGAGCGACCTCCGCCTGTATGGCGAAATGCACCGCTTCCTCCCCGCCATCGCGAGCTGGAGCGGCACGCAGGTGGTCGAAGTCAAGGTCAACCACCGCGCGCGCGTCCACGGCGCCAGTAAGTACGGCATCTTCCGTACTTTTAAGGTCATCCTCGACCTCATCACGGTCAAGTTCCTGCTCGGCTTCTCCACCAAGCCGATGTACTTCTTCGGCTTCGTCGGACTGCTGCTGATCTCGGCGGGGCTC
Organism: Planctomycetota bacterium; assembly: GCA_016220045.1. GTDB lineage: Bacteria > Planctomycetota > MHYJ01 > WSZJ01 > JACPWG01 > JACRIP01. The sequence continues at coordinate 10,734 of JACRIP010000524.1, read as the reverse complement.
TTGACCGGCACCTGGATGGTCGGGCAAAAAATCCACGATCCCGAAGCGTGGATCCATCGCAATCCGCTGCTGCACCTGTCGGCCTTCCTCGCCGGCCTCGGCGTGCAGTTCATCCTCATCGGGCTGCTCGCCGAACTGTGCGTGCGCATTTACCATGAGGTCGGCCCCCGCACTTCGTACGCCGTGCGCGCGACCTGGGATGCCGGCGCCGGACCGCTCCCGCCGGCCGGGGCGCCCGGCGCGCCCACCGCTCCAGCCGCGGCGGCGGCGCCCGCGACCTCCCCCGCCCCCCCTCTTCGCTGACGCGAGGCGCCGATGAAGGAACGGTTCCTGGAGCTTCTGGCCTGCCCGGCCTGCCGCGGGGACCTCGACCTCGCCGCCGCCACCCGGGCCGGCGCCGCGGGCGAGATCGCGGACGGCCGCCTGCGCTGCCGCGCCTGCTCCGTCGAATACCCGATCACCGGCGGCGTGCCGCGCTTCGTGCCCGCCGACCTCGGCGGCGAGGCGCGCGAGACCGCCGACGCCTTCGGCTGGTCCTGGACCTCCTTCGACCGGCTCTACGCCGAGTACCGGCAGCAGCTCCAGACCTGGATCGCGCCGGTCACCTTCGCCGAGCTCGCCGGGCGCAAGCTGCTCGACGCCGGCTGCGGCAAGGGCCGCCACCTCGCGGTCGCCGCCGAGTCGGGCGTCGAAGTCGCCGTCGGCGTGGACCTCTCGTGCGCCGCCGACGTCGCCTACCGCAACACCGCGCGCTTCCCCAACGTTCTCGTCCTCCAGGGGGATCTCAACCGCCTTCCGGTCAAGACCGTATTCGATTACGGCTGGTCGATCGGCGTGGTCCATCATGTCGCCGATACGGCCGGGGTGATGCGTCGCATCGTCCAGACCGCGATCCGGCCGGGCGGGCGCTTCTCCGCCTGGCTCTACGGCCGCGAGAACAACGACTGGATCGTGAAGGTCGTCAACCCGATCCGCAAGCGCTTCACCTCGAAGATGCGCCCGGAGTCGCTCAGCGACCTCTCCTGGCTGCTCGCCGCCTTCCTCTACGCCGCCAGCCACGGACTCTACCGTCCGGCCGAAGAGCACCGCTGGACCCTGCTCCAGGCGCTCCTCTTCTACCGCCCCTACATCACCTACCTGGGCCGCTTCGACTTCGAGGAAATCCACTCCATCGTCGTCGACCATCTTATCGCGCCGGTCGCGAGCTACTACACCGGCCCGGAAGTCCGGGGCTTCGCCGAAGGCGCGGGGCTGACCGTGCTCGCCCTCACCTGGGTGCGGCAGATGTCCTGGGCGGTCTACGGCGAACGCCCGGGAGCCTGACGGATGTGCGGCATCTGCGGCATTCTGGACGCGCGGCCGGGCGGGAGCGGACCCCAGGGGGCGATCCTCGCCGCGATGAACGAGACCCTGCGCCCGCGCGGGCCGGACGAAGAGGGCTCGCGCATCGAGGGTCCGGTCGGGCTCGCGATGCGGCGGCTGCGCATCATCGACCTCGCCGGCGGGCAGCAGCCGATCGAGAACGAGACCGGCACCGTCCGCATCGTCTTCAACGGCGAGATCTACAATTTCTCGGCGCTGCGGCGCGGGCTCGAGGCGCGTGGCCACCGCTTCCGCACGCGTTCCGACACCGAAGTCATCGTCCATCTCTACGAAGAGAAGGGCGTCGACTGCGTCCACGACCTGAACGGCATGTTCGCCTTCGCGATCTGGGACGCCGACCGCCGCCGGCTCTTCATCGCGCGCGATCGCGCCGGCGAGAAGCCGCTCTACTATCGGGCGGAGGGCGGGCTCTTCGTCTTCGGCTCCGAGCTGAAGGCGGTGCTGGCCCACCCCGAGACGCCGCGCCGCGTGGACCTCGCCGCGCTGGCGCGCTACCTGGTCTACGAGTGCGTGCCCGCGCCCTGGTGCATCTTGCAGGGCGTGCGCAAGCTCGGGCCGGGTGAACGCCTGACCGTGGACGCGGCCACGGGGAAGGTCGCGGTCGACCGCTGGTGGGCGCCGGCGTACGGCCCGGAGACCGGCCCCTTCGACGAGGCGGCGGCCGCGGAGGAACTCTGGCGCCGGCTGCGCGAGTCGGTGCGCGACCGGCTGGAGAGCGAGGTGCCGCTCGGCGTCTTCCTGAGCGGGGGCATCGACTCGAGCGCGGTCGTCACCTGCATGAGCGAGGCGCGCGGCGGGCCGGCCGGGATCAAGACCTTTTCCATCGGCTTCGACGATCCCTCCTTCGACGAGAGCCGCTGGAGCGACCTGGTCGCCGCCCGCCTCGGGACGGAACACCACAAGATCGTCGTCACGCCGGCCGCGGTCCTGGACTGCCTGCCGAAGGTCGTGGACTTTCTCGACGAGCCGCTGGGCGACGCCTCGATCCTGCCGAGCTACGTGCTGGCGCGCGTCACGCGGCAGCACGTCACGGTGGCGCTGGGCGGCGACGGCGGGGACGAGCTGTTCGCGGGTTATCCGACTTTCCCTGCGCACCGCTGGGCGCTGCTCTTCGAGCGGCTGCCGCGGGCGGTGCGCGCGGCGGTCGGCTGGGGCGCGCGCCGGATGCCGGTCTCGCACCGGGACTACAGCCTCGACTACAAGGTGAAGACCTTTCTCAAGGGGATGCCGTATCCACCGCTCCTGCGTCATCCGGTCTGGCTGTCTTCGTTCACGCCGGAGGCGGCGCTCGACCTGTTCACGCCCGAGGCGCGGCGGGCGCTGGGCGGGGAGGAGGCCGGCGGACTCCTGGGGGACGTGAGCCGCGAGGCGCCGGGCGGGGGGGGCGCGACCGGGCTGCACGACGTGCTGCGCTATTACTTCCGCTTCTACCTGGGCGACGACGTGCTGGTGAAGGTGGACCGGGCGAGCATGGCGAACTCGCTGGAGGTGCGTGCGCCGTTCCTGGACGCGGAGCTGATGGGGTGGGTGAACGGGCTGCCGGCGGCGGCGAAGCTGGGGGGGCGGACGGGTCGGACGACGAAGGCGCTGCTCAAGCGTGCGGCGCGGGGGCGGGTGCCGGACGAGATCATCGACCGGCCGAAGAAGGGGTTTGGGATGCCGGTGGCGCGGTGGCTGCGGGCGGAGCTGAAGGGCCGGGCGGCGGAGGTGTTGGACGAAAAAAAGATCGACCGGGAGGGGATCCTGCGGGGGAGTGAAGTGCGGCGGCTGCTGGCGGAGCACCAGGCGGGCGTGCGGGACAACCGGAAGGCGTTGTGGACGCTGCTGATCTACCGGTTGTGGGCGGAGCGGTGGCTGGAGGGCGGTGGCCGGTGACCGGTGGACGGTGGACGGTGGATGGCAGTGTTCGACGGGCGGACGCTGCGCGACGGCGTGGCGCGCGTTTGGACGATCGGGGCGCAACCGGTTACGGCGAGCGACGCGACGCGCGCGCTCTGGCGCGAGGCGGTGCCGCAGGTGGCCATCTCGGCGATGCTGCTGGTCGTTGGACGGTCTACCGCCGCGAGGTTCGGGAACGAGCTCCCGCGCGTATCGTTGCCGCTCGCGGCGGCGACCCTCGCGGTCGTCGGCCTTCGACTGCGTTTCGTGGTCGGCTTGATGTGATCTGCAGTGTAGGGCGGGGCGGCTGGGGACGGGGGGGCGGTGGCCCTATGGCCGGGCGAAGCTCCCGCCGCCGGCGGCGGCGACCCGTTCGAGCACCGTGTCGGTCGGGTCGAAGCTGAGCGCGTTGACGACGATCTTCTTGCCCTTCACGTAGCTCTTCACCGCCTCGATCACGCGCTCCGGCTCTTTCACACGGCCGTCGCTGAGCACGAAGATCGAAATCTTGAACTTCGGATCGGCGCGTTCCTTCTCGGGCACCGTGGCGGCGATTTCGAACGCGCGTTCGAAGCCGGACCAGATGTTGGTCGTGCCCTGACGCTTGAAGTTCTCGATCCAGGCGGTAGCGACCCCCTGGTTGTCCGGCGTGGCGCGCACGAACCGGCTCGACATCGCGTAGGACTCGTCGGTGAAGAAGACCACCGAGAAGGACTGGGCCGGATCGAGCGCGTGGATCGCGTCGATCAGCGCGCGCCGCGAAACCGACTTCTTGGTGCCCTCGCGGCCGGCGCAGGGCGTGTCCATGCTGGCAGAGGCGTCGAGCACGAAGAGGTAGTGCGAGGCCTCGTCCGTCACGCCGAGGTACTCGATCGACCGGTCGTGGTCGGGCTCGTCGTCGGCCACTTCGGTGGCGCCCGCGCCGCCGCGCTCGGGCGCAGGGGAGGGGGCGGGCGATGGGGCGGGCGTGGGAACGTCGGGTGGTTCGAGCGTACCCCCACCCCTACCCTCCCCGGCTGCGGCGGGGGAGGGGGACGGTGCGAGTGCGGAGAGATGGGTGGCGGGCGCGGCTAGGGCGGGCTTGCGGGCGGGGGCGGCGGCTCGGTGGGGGCGGGTTGGACGGCGGCGGGCGGCGGGGCGTCCGGTGGCGGCGGGTGGGAGGCGCTGCCGGCGAGGTGCGCGGAGTGGAATTCGAAGGGGTTGGGCGGAAGGAGCAGGGACTGGAGACGGTCCACGATCTGCACGATGCGGAAGCCGAGGTAGAGGCAGGCGGTGACCGCGACCAGGGCGGCGATGCGTTCGCCCTTGCCGAAGCGGTCGAAGGCGAGCATGAGGAACGCGCCGACGATCACCGACTCGAGCACGAGGAAGAAGAGGTGACGATTGACCAGGGTGCGTCGGCTGCTCATAGTCTGTCCCGGGGGGGCCTCACGCAAGAAGGTCGCGATGAATCGGAAACGCGTCGAACCAGTCGGCGATTTCGTTCTTGATGCGGGCGCGCGCGGCGTCGCCGGCGCCGGCCCCGGGGGAGAGCAGTTCATGGACGAAGCGCGCGATGCGGACGATCTCGGACTCGCCGAGGCCGCGCGTCGTGATTGCGGCCGTTCCCAGGCGAAGACCTGATGCGCGGTCGGGGCCGGGGTCGCCGGGGAGCAGGCAGCGGGCGGCGGTGATGCCGGCGGCGTCGAGGCGGCGCTCGGCTTCGGGGGCGACCAGGCCGGCCCTGCTGAGTTTCAGGACGACGAGGTGGGTGTCGGTGCCGCCGGTGAAGAGGGGCCAGCCGAGGCCGGCGAGTTCGGCGGCGAGGCGGGCGGCGTTGCGCACGGCGGCGGCGGCGTAGGCGGCGAACTCCGGTCCGGCGGCGGCGCGGAAGGCGGCGGCCTTGGCGGCGAGGGCATTGAGGAGCGGGGCGCCCTGGAGCCCGGGCGCGAGCGCGCGGTCGAGGCGTTCCGCGTAGGCGGCGCGGGCGAGCAGGAGGCCGCCGCGCGGGCCGCGCAGCGTCTGGTGGGTGGCGGCGACGGTGACGTCGGCGACGGCGGCGGGGCCGGGCAGGAGCTGCGCGGCGATCAGGCCGGCGATCGGCGCGATGTCCGCGAGCAGGGCCGCCTTGACGTCGTCGGCGATCGCGCGGAAGGCGGCCCAGTCGGTGCGGCGCGGCCAGGCCGCGGCGCCCGCGACGATGAGGCGCGGCCGGTGCTTGCGCGCCAGGGCGAGGAGGGCGGTCGGGTCGAACGTCTCGGTCGTCGGGTCGACGCCGTAGGTCACGAAGAAGAAGGAGCGGGCGGCGAGGCTGTGGGGGCCGCCGTGTGCGGCAGCGGCGCCGGCGGGGGCGAGCACGGTGTCGCCGGGCTTGAGCAGGGCCTGGTAGGCGGCGGCGACGGCGGCAGAACCGGAGTGGGGCTGGACGCCGGCGTACTCGGCCGCGAAGAGGCGGCGTGCGCGCTCGGCGGCCAGCCGCTCGATCGCGTCGGCGTGTTCGCACCCGGACTCGAGGCGGCGGCCGGGCGCGCCCTCGGCCGCCTTGTTCCCGGCCGCGGAGCCGAGCGCCTCGAGCACCGCCGCCGGGGCGTAGTTCGCCCACGGCACCAGCTCCAGCTTGGCGGCCTGGCGCAGCGTCTCCTTGCGGAGCAGCGCGGCGAGCTCGGGGTCCGCGGTGCGCAGGATCTTCATCGGATGCGTTCTCGCCTGGTACTCACACCGGCCGGAGCCCCTCGTCGCCGGATTCGAAGACGCGGACCCCGTCGCCCGCGACCTTCACGACATAGGTGCGGTCCTTCCCCGCGGGAAGCTGGACCATGATCGGGGAATTCCCGGAGGACGGAATCGGGGAGCCGAGCGGCCGGGCGGCGGCGAAGGCCTCGGGGCGGTCCTCGCGGGGGACGAGGGGCGCGGGCGGCCGCGGCGAGAGCGGCCCGGGCGGCGCGTCGGGAGCGGCGCCGGCTTCGCGTTGGTAGATCACCGTGATCCCGCGGGACATCGCGGCGTCCGCCGCGGCGGGCGTCAGGATCACGTCCGCCGTCACGTAGATCGGCTGCTGCCCGGCGTACTCGCGGACGTCCTGCTCCGTGATCAGTCGCTTGCCCATGTCGCTGCCGCTATCCTAGACGAGGAAATCCCGCAGGTTTTCGTGCGGGCGGGGGATCACGATCTCGCGCGTGAGCACGCCCTTGTCGCGGGCGCTCTGCGCCGCCGCCTGCACCGCCGAACGCACGTCCGACACCTCACCCGTCAGCGTCACGTACGACTTCCCGCCCAGCCCGTTCGCCAGCCGGATGTCGATCAGCCGGACGTTGGCGCGCTTGACCGCCACGTCTGCGGCAAATACCGTAGAAGCGACGGAGAAGGTCTCGATGACGCCGAGCGCGTCGAGTTCGTCGACCTTCGACATCGAGCTCATGGCGGCAAAGACGGTCGGGTGGACGTTGGGGAGGATGAACTCGTCCACCAGGACCTCCTCGTGGCCGGTGCGCCCGGCGCGCATGGAGCTGCGCACGTCGTCCACCGCCCCCGAGATCAGGACGAACCACTTGCCGGGGCAGACGGAGCGCGACATCAGGCCCTTGACCGGGGCCTCCTTCAGCATCGCGTCGGTGGCTTCGATGCCGGCGGCGAGGCTGGAAAACTCAAGCAGGCCGATGCACGGTTCCGACATGGCGGGGTCCTACGGGTTGAGGTGGTTGGGAACGGGGGGGAGAGGAGCCGGATTGTCTCAATGTCACATTGTCGCATTGTCTCATTAGATATCCTGAGGCCACCGGGGCGTACCCAGGCGCGCGCCCCATGCGGCGCGGTCGGCCGGCGTCCCGGTCGCGGAGGCGATCACAAACGGCTCCGCGTGCCTCGGAGGTCGTCCGTCAATTGTGGTGCACGCGTCCTCGCCTGCACACGAAGGGCAGGGAACTGCTGCCTTCACGACCGCCTTCCCGACTGTGCCGGCCGGAGCATGCAGACGGCTGCGCCCGTATCGAGTCGGAACATCTAATGCGACAATGAGACAATGAGACAATTCGTAAGTCCCTACGGCTCGGCCTCGATCACGAATGCGGGTTCGATCGTGGCGACGCGCCCGCCGATCGAAGCGTGCACGCGCGCGCCCAGCGCGCCCTGGGGGATTTCCCCGAGCAGGTCGCCGGGCTTGACCCGGTCGCCGACCGCGACCACCGGCGTCGCCGGGGCGCCGAGGTGCATCGTGCGCGGGATCGTCACCCGCCGCGGATGCCAGTCGATCTCGCGCAACGGCGCCTCGGCATCGTACGGGGCGAGCGCCAGCCGCGTCACCAGCCGCGGCAGCGGAATCCGGCGCTCCGCGTAGAACTCGCGCACCCCGACCTGCCCGGCCGCCGTCGGGCGCACCTTCTGACGCTGCAGTTCGCGCTTGTGCGTCAGGATCACCCGCCGCGGCGTCAGGTCCATCGGGCAGGCATAGAGGTCGCAAATGCCGCACTCGCAGCAGTTCAGCTCGTCCACCGTGCGCGCCATTGGTCCGAGCGCCGAGAAGGTCGAGGTCCTCATCACCAGGTGGGGTCGCAACTCGTGGCCCAGCAGGTAGCGCGGGCAGTAGTCGGTGCACGCCGAGCACTGATGACAGGTGCTTCCCGTATTCGCCAGCATGCGCGCGATCGGCACGTCGTGCTTCTGTACCACCGGATTCGTGGGCGGCAGGAGCAGGATGCCGTTCGTCGTCTTGGTGATCGGCACGTCGAGGTCGTTGCAGAAGCGGCCCATCATCGGCCCGCCGTCGAGTACGGCGAAGCGCTCGATGGTCGGGCCGCCCGCGAGCTGGACGGCTTCGCGGAAGCTGGTGCCGATCGGAAAGCGCGCCGTCAGCGGACTTTTGACCGCGCCGGTCACGGTGACGTGCTTGTGCGTGACCGGCACGCCCTCGAGCGCGAAGCTGACGTTGATCAGGGTCTGGACGTTGTTGTTGATCACTCCGACGGCGAGCGGCAAGCCGCCCTGCGGGATCACGCGGCCGGTCAGCTCGTAGGTCAGGACATGCTCGTCGCCGGCCGGGTAGAAGTCCTCCATCTCGCGCACGGCGATCGCCGGCGTGCCCGCCGCCGCCGCGGCCGAGAGCGCGGCGATCGCTTCGTGGTACTTCGCCTTGATGCCCACGATCCCGACCGTGGCGCCGACCGCCTGCATGCAGGCGCGCAGTCCGGCGATCACCCGATCCGCGTGCCGCCGCGCGACCTGGCGGTCCACGCGCAGGAGCGGCTCGCACTCCGAGCAGTTCACGAGGTAGGTGTCGACCTGCGCGGACAGTTTCGCATGCGTAGGAAAGCCGGCGCCGCCGGCGCCCACGACGCCGGCCTCGCGCACCTTGCGGGCGATTTCGGACTCGGCCATCGCGCTACTTCTTGGTCAGGCCCGCGGGCAGCTCGAACTCCGCGTCGGCGACCGGCTCGCTCTTGAAGTCCGTATACTCGAAGGTCACCACCGACAGGTGCCCGGTCAGCCACAGCACCGTCTGCGTGCCCTTACGCGGAAAGCCCTTGAGCGCCTTGAGGCGCGCCAGCACATAGGGCGAGAAGGCGCGATTCGCCTCGTACATCCCGACCAGCGCCGCGAAGCCGTCGAGCGACGGATCGATCCAGGCGTCGAACAGGTTCTGGCCGGCCCAGACCACGACCGTGCGCGTGCACTTCGCGCCGCCGACTTCCGACTCCTCGGGAGGAGTCTGGACTTCGGTCGGGTCCTGAGGCGGCGTGACCTTGCCCAGATGTTCGCGCAGGCGGTATTCCCAGATCGCGAACGCCTTCTGGCGGAATTCGGGTAGGGTGGAGACCTGTTGCTTGAGATCGGGGAGTTTGGCGGCCTGCTGTTCGCCGCGCGCGACGAAGCCGTCGAAGGTGGTCTCGTAGTAGCACTTCTGCTCGGGGTAGATGTCCCACCATTTCTTGAGGTCGGGGCGGAAGATGAAGACGCGGTCCTTGGTGACGAACTTGACCTTGTCGCCCTTGATCGACACGCGGCTTTCGGCGGCGTCGGTGGTCTGCCTGCCGTCGAGCAGGTTGGTGGTCTTGTCGGAGGTCTTCTCGGTGTAGGTCAAATCGGCGGCGGCGGCGCGGGCGAGCGCGGCGGTGAGGCCGAGGGCGACCAGGAGATGAAGGAAACGCATGGGGTTTCTCCCTGCGGGAACGGGTAGGGGAGTCCATGGGGCGTGGCATTGCGGATTTCGGATCGGGGATTGCGGATTGTTCGGCCTTCAACCGCGGCTGGGGCTCGTCAATCCGCAATGCGAAATCCGAAATCCGCAATGGCTACCCCCCGCCGCCGGCCTTGTTTTCGCGACCCTCGATGTTCTCCAGCGCCTTGTGGACCGCCTTGCGCGCCTCTTCGATGTGGGCCTCGGTGCCCGACAGGTTGAGGCGGCCGAAAGCGCCGTAGGGCTGGACGTGCACCAGCGTGATCGGCGAGGCCTTTTCGGCTTCGTTGGCGGCGATCGAGGCGTAGCCCGCCGGATGGACTTCGAGGATGTACAGGGTATCCCCGGCGAGGAACATCGAACCGTTGCGGTTGCGGTTGATGAGCATCGCCTGGTAGTCGTCGACGTGGGTGATGATCTCGGAGGTCATGACGACGGGGCGGAGGCGGTCGCTCTCCTTGAGCTTGAGGTGCTCGAGGACGTGGCGGCCGGCCTCCTGGACCTCGGCCTGGGACTCGTGGTGCACCTCGAGCAGGCCGTAGGCGCGCTCGACCACCTGGACGGCCGGGCGCGTCTGGGTCTTCTTGCACGCGATGTCGGTGACGCGATTGATCGCGATGCCGGGGGCGACCTCGATCCAGAGCGAGGCGTCGTAGGTCACCGGCAGGTAGCCGCGCGCGGTCGAGCAGATGAAGGCCGTGAGCTGCGGCTGCAGGCTGTCGATGAAGGAATACGTGCGCAGGTCGATGCCCATCGGGCGTTACTCCCAGGTTGGATCCCTACTGCTACGCTGGTTGACAGCGCGTCCAGAATCGCGGATTTCGAATTTCGGTTTGCGGATTGACGCAAGCCGGCAAGGCCAGGAGCCAATCCACAATCCGCAATCCGAAATCCGCAATCGACCAGTGCTGTTGCGGTTGGGTTTCGGGCGCGAGCCCGACGTGGGAGTTAGGCGGTCTTCTCGGCCTCTTCGCGCGACCAATTCGGGCTCTTGGGCAGGACCTGTTCGACCTCGGAATGCGGGCGCGGAATGACGTGCACGGAAATCAGCTCGCCGACGCGCTTGGCCGCCGAGGCGCCGGCGTCCACCGCCGCCTTGACCGCGCCGACCTCGCCGCGCACCATCACCGTCACGTAGCCGCCGCCGATCACTTCCTTGCCGATCAGCGTGACTTTCGCGGCCTTCACCATGGCGTCGGCCGCCTCGATCGAGCCGACCAGACCCCTCGTCTCGATCAGGCCCAGGGCAATCCGGCTCATGTTCCCTCCAAGCAGTAGTTACCGTACCGGCTCAGACGCCGGAAAGGATCGACAGGAGTTCTTCG
>JACRIP010000523.1 GCA_016220045.1 Planctomycetota bacterium | reverse complement strand
GCGGGGGCGCGGGCGGGCCCGCCGTCCCGCCCGGCGCCGCCGCGCGCGCGGGCGCGCGACGGGGGATCGGGCTCGCGCCCGAGCACCGCGGCCAGCGTCGCCAGCACGTTGTCCTCGAGGAAGGGGGAGCGGCCGGTCCAGGCGTAGTACAGGATCGACCCGAGCGCGAAGACGTCCGTGCGGCGGTCGAGCGCGGCGCCGCCGCTCCCCGCGGCCTGCTCCGGCGCCATGAACTCGGGCGTTCCCAGGATGTCGCCCGAGGCGGTCAGGCGGCTGGTCTCGGCCCCGCCGAGCTCGCGCGCGAGCCCGAAATCGAGCACGTGGGCCGCGCCCGCGCGGTCGACCAGGACGTTGCCCGGCTTGAGATCGCGGTGCAGGATGCCGGCCTCGTGGGCGTGATGGACGGCGCGGGCGACGTCGCGCACGAGCGCGAGCAGGATCGGCGCCGCGACCGGCACCGTGGTCTCGCGCTCGCCGGCGCTCTCGCCGTAGCGCAGGATGTCGGAGAGCGTACGGCCTTCCACGTAGGCCATGACCAGGAAGGGCCGGCCGCCGGCCCAGCCGACCTCGTGGACCGGAATGATCCCGGGGTGGGTGAGCCGCGCGCCCGCGCGGGCTTCGCGCAGCAGGCGCGCGCGCTGCTCGGCGTCCGCGAGCGCGCCTTCGAGCAGGAACTTGATCGCCACCGAGCGGCCGAGCTCGCGGTCTTCGGCGAGAAAGACCACCCCCATGCCGCCGCGGCCGAGCGGTCGCACCAGCCGGTAGCGGCCGATGACGCGGCCGGCCAACCCGTCGAGCCGGCTCGCGTCCGAGAAGGTCAGGTCGGGCGCCGCGGCGGCGTCTTCTGCGCCGCGCAGCGTGGGCGCATCTTCGTGCACCGGCCGGGCGGGGGCGGGGGCCGGGGCGGGGGAGGGGGCCGGGGCGGGGGAGGGGGCCGGGGCGGGGCCCGCGTGCGGGTGGCCGGCGCCGTCGAAAGGCACGCCCGGCGGGGGGCCGGGTCGCCGCGGCGTCGGTCCATCGGCGCGAAAGCTGGGCTTGAGGTCCTCTTCCATGGGTCCTTCAGGGGCGCGGGCCGAAGCAGGGGGCGAGGGCGGGGGCGAGCAGCAGCGCGCGGGGAAGGGCGCTGGCGCCGCGGACCCTTTCTACCCGGAGCGACGGGTCGGGAACAAGAGGTTTTCGGGCTGCCGTGGAGCTGGGTGCATGGGGCGGTGCCGGACGCGCTGCTGGAGCACGCGGCCGACCAATGCGTACACCTGATCGCGATGTCCACGCACGGGCGCACCGGGCTGTTGCGGCTGGTGATGGGTTCGGTCGCCGAGCAGGTCGTGCGCCGGGCGAGCGTCCCCGTGATCCTGGTGCGGGCGGCGGCGCCGTAGCGCGGGCGTAACCGGGTTACGTCGCGGTAGCATGGTCGGCGGGGGGCGGAGGGCGCCGCGCAGCTCCTCGACGGCCGCGCCGGATCGTACCAACCTCTGCCGCCCACCCGGGTTGGTTGCGTCGGTCATTCTTGAAGAATGATTATTCGTGACCGGCGCGCGGTTCGCGTAGCGGTTACGCGGAGGTCGGGAGGTGGCGGAATGTGATTTGCACAACTGGCTGGGTTGGGACGGCGGCGGGACGCGGGCGCGCGCGCATTCCGGCGGCCGTCGTGAGCGCCCGGATCGAGGGCACGTCCGGCGGGGATGCGCGGCGATTCCGCGCGCTCAGGCTTGACATCATCGTGGGTTGTCCTATAATTCGCCGTTTCCCCAGGCACGTCCCACACCACGGAGGATCGACATGCTGCGGCATCTCAGCCGGCGGAGGACCGCCTCAGGCTTCACCCTGATCGAGCTCCTGGTGGTGATCGCGATCATCGGCGTGCTGGCGGCGCTGCTGCTGCCGGCGCTGACCGCGGTGAAGTGCCGCTCGAAGGAGAGTGCCTCGCAGGCGATGATCCGCGACATGGAGACCGCGATCAAGGCGTACGAGTCGGACTACGGGCGGTATCCGGGGGCGCGGGACACCACGACCACCATCAATCCGAACATCGAGGCCGACAACCGCGGCCTGGTCGCGTGTCTGGCGACGCGCGGCCCGCGCGGCACCGCGTACTATGGGTTCCGCCAGGAAGCGATGCGCGGACAGATGCCGAACACGACGCTGCCGATCGGCACGGGAGCGGGCACGAACCAGTACGCCTCATTCCCCATGGCGATGACCCCGAATGGTATCCCCGATGGCCAGGGCCCCACGCCGGGATCGGCCTTCCCTTCCGGCGCTGCTCCCGCCGCCGGCAGTGATTGGGGGATTCACAATGTCTTTTACCGCAACCCGGGCATCGCCTACAACCGACTCACCGGGTATGAACTGTGGAGCGGCGGCTGCACCACGAACAGCGTAGCCACCCCGGTTGAGACCGGCTCCCTTGCGGCGGCGGGCGCGCCCTCGGTCGATGCCCAGTACGGCGGCGCCGGCCAGGGCCGCTACTACACCAAGATCAACAACTGGCGCTAACCCGCGCCGCGCGGCGGGAGGGGCGTTGGCTCCGGATCGCGCCGGCATTCGCCCGCTCTCGCCCCCTTGGAGGCCTCGCGACATGACGATGCTTCGGCCCGCGCTCGGGCGATCGCCGGTTGGGCGCCGCGCGCCCGGCGCGGGATTCACGTTGATCGAACTCCTGGTGGTGATCGCCGTGATCTCGCTGCTCGCCGCCTTCCTGGGCGTGGCGGTCATGGGCGCGCGCAACAAGGCGCAGGTCGAGGCGGCGAAGGGCCTGATCAACCGGGTATCGACGGGGCTGACGATCTACCAGGGACGCTACAGCGCCTATCCTCCGGTCGACCCCCTATCGGGCCCGCCCAGCGGCGACGGCGCGGCCGCCTTCGGCTACGGGATCGTCGCGGCGTCCGTCGCTCCGGCGGACCCCGCGCAAGTGTGGGGCTTGGCGTACGACCGCTCGGCCTACCTCAATTTCTACCTGGGGGCGATCCTGTACTCGTTTGAGGGCTTCCGCGGCGGCAATCCGACCGTGCGCAAGCACAACGACCCGTGCATCGACTTGAAGCTGAGCGACCTCGGCGGGGGCGAGGCCGGGAAGAACCCAAAGTTCACGCCCGCGACTCCCGGGGCCGGCCTGAATCCACCGATCGTCTACCCCGCGCGGAACGGCGCCTGCCTGCGCCGGATCATCGACCCCTGGGGGAATCCGCTGGGCTTCCGCGGACAACAGTCGCTGAATGCCGCGACGGGGCAGCCCAACAGCGATCCGGCACGCGCGAATAACCACACCGGGTGGCAGCGCAAGCAATCGACGGCGGCGACCGCCGCGGCCACCAGTTCGGCGGACAATCGGCGCTCGTTCGATATCTGGTCGCTGGGCGCAGACGGGGTTGGCGGACCGGGTGGCGCGGACTGCGGGAGTCCCAACAAGGAAACGGGCTGGGTCATGCCCCCCGCCGCCCCCACGGTGGCCCCGCCCGGCTCGACGCAGCTCTCCACCTGGGACGACATCAACAACTGGTTGCCCTAAACATCACCAACGGACAGCATCGGGCGCTCGAAGGAGGACTCCGAATGGGCAGATATCCCCGGCGCTTCAGGCAAGGACCGGAGCGGCGGGACCGCGGCTTCACCTTGCTGGAGCTGCTGATCGTCATCGCCATCATCTGCGTCATTGCCGGGATGTCGGTCGCCTTCCTCGGCGGCTTCTTGAAGGGCTCGACCTGCAAGCACGGCGGGCGCATCCTGCAGGGGCAGTTCTTCAAGGCCCGCCAGCTCGCGGCCTCCAAGCGCATGAACCACTACCTGCGCATCGAGTCCACCGGGCAAGCCGGGACCGGGCAGCTCGGGACGACCCTGCGCATCTTCGAAGACACCAACCTCAACCGGCAGTTCAACCCGCCCGCGCCTCCCGGCGTGGCCCTGATGGCCGGCGAAGGCACGGCCAACGGCTCCGACAACATCGTCGGCGAATTGGTCAGCCTGCCGCGGGGTTCGTTCGTCGGCGTGCATCAGGCGAATCCCGACACCGAGAGCGCCGGCGGCATCACGGCGAT
>JACRIP010000521.1 GCA_016220045.1 Planctomycetota bacterium | reverse complement strand
GTGGAAGGTGCGGAGTTCCTGCTGGCCGTGCGGAATCGCGGGCACTGGGGCGAGGTGTGTTTCCTGGAGAAGGGGCCGCCGGCACAGCCCTGACCGTTCGCGGGCGGGGAGGGGGCGGCGGCCGGGGCGAGCACCCCGGCCCGGGCGGGCACTCCACCCGATGGCGTTCTCAAACTCGTGGCACGTGGCTCTCATGGAGGCTGGGACGCGACAGAGGGATCTCCGGGAGGCGCCGCGGCGCCTCCCGGAGATCCCTCGCTCCGCCTCGAAACCGTCGTCCTCTGTGTCTCTGTGCCTCTGTGGTTCCGTCGTTCTTGCGCTCCTGCTTCGGGCTAGCGCTTCGCCAAGTCCCGCTCCCGCACCACTCTCCCCGCTCCCGCGCTCCCGCTCCCGCTCACGCCCGCCCCGTCCCGGACCACGAACCGCCCGCCCACCACCACGTGCGGCATTCCCGCCGGGTAGGCCGCCGGCTCCTCGAAGGTCGCCCGGTCCAGCACCCGCTCCGGATCGAACACGACCAGATTCGCCCGATACCCGGGCGCCACCCGGCCGTGCCCCGCGAGGTGGAAGGTCTCCGCCGCCTGCGACGTCATCTTGCGCACCGCCTCCGCCAGCGACAGCACCCGGCGCTCCCGCACGTAGCGGCCGAGGATCTTCGGGTAGGTTCCGTAGGCACGCGGATGCGGTTTGCCGCCCAGAAGCCCGTCCGTGCAGACGCAGACCCAGGGAAGTTTCAGGAAGCGCTCGACCACCGCCTCGGACTGGCTGAAGCTCACCATCGACACCCCCAGGTGCTCGTCGCGCAGGAGGTCGAGCGCGAACGCCAGCGGCGCGCGCCCGGCGGCCTGGGCGCCCGCGGCCAGGGTCTGGCCGACCAGCTCCGGCCGCCGACCCGAGGGCACGTCCGCTACGATGATCCCCTCGGGACCCGACCACTTCCAAAAGTTGTCCCAGGCGACGTCGGCCGGGTCGAGCATCTCGCGCTCCATCTGCGCGCGTTGCGCCGGGTCGTCGAGCCGGCGGCAGGCGGCCTCCGGCCCGCCCACGTGCGCCCAGGGGGGCAGGATCGCCCCGAGCATCGTGCTGCCCGCGATGTAGGGGTATTGGTCCGCGGTAAAGGTCAGCCCGGCGGCGCGGAACGACTCGATGCGCGCGATGACCTCCTCCAGCTTCCGCCAGTTGGTCCGGCCCGCGATCTTGAAATGCGAGATGTGTACGTGCACGCCGCTCGCCCGCGCCACCTCCGCCATCTCGTCGAGCGCCTCCAGCATGCGGTCCCCCTCGTTGCGGATGTGCACCACGAAGGGCAGCCCGCGCGCCGCCGGCACCCGGCACAACTCGATCAACTCGGCCGTGTCGGCGAAACAGCAGGGCGGATAGATCAGCCCGGAAGAGAGCCCGATGCCGCCCTGGTCGAGCGACGCCGCGAGCAGCTCCTGCATTCCCCTGAGGTCGTCCGCGTCGGCCTTGCGGTCGGTCGGCCCCATCACGCAGTCGCGCAGCGCGCCGTGCGGCACGAGATAGGCCGCGTCGATGCCGAGGGGTAGCCGCTCCAGCGTGTCCAGGTAGTCCCCGACCGATTCCCACTGCCAGGCGCCGCGCGCCCGGCCGAGGTGATCGTGCAGCACCCGCCGCGTATCGCCCAGGAGCCCGCGCAGCATCCGTCGCGTCTCGCTCACGCGCTGCGGCTTGACCGGCGCCACCGAAATCCCGTCCTGTCCGAAGATTTCCAGGGTAATGCCCTGATGCACCTTCATGGGCAGGCCGGGCTCGTCGAGCACGCGCAGGTCGGAATGGCTGTGCGTGTCGAGGAAGCCCGGCGCGATCGCCAGACCCGAGCAGTCCACGACCTCGCGGCCGGCGAGCGTGCCCGGCGCGCCGACGGCGGCGATGCCGGCGCCCGCGACGCCGACGTCGGCCGGCCGGCCGGGGCCGCCGCTCCCGTCCAGGAGCAGCCCGCGCGCGAGCACAAGATCCAGATCCATTTGGTCCAATCTTTCGCGAAATCCTTCGACGGACGGCCCGGCGCGGGTAGAATCCCGGCTCCCAGACCCCGCCTTGTACCAAACTGCGACCCCGCCCAGCAACTTTCGCATGCGGAGCTCCCCCGCCATGGCCGACGTCAAACCCGCCGAGATTGCCCGCCTGGCCGAGCAGTACACTCCCGACATGGTGCGCTTCCTGCGCGCGATGATCGCGATCCCCTCGGAGAGCGCGGGGGAGCAGCAGGTCGTGGCCTGCATCCGCGCCGAGATGGAGCGGGTGGGCTTCGACGAAGTCAAGATCGACGGGCTGGGCAACATCCTGGGGCGGGTCGGCAGCGGTCGCACGGTCATCGCCATCGACGGCCATGTCGACACGGTCGGCGTGGGGGATCCGGCCACCTGGAAGGTCGATCCCTACCGGGGAGACCTGAAGGACGGCGTGATCTACGGGCGCGGGGCTTCGGACCAGGAGGCGGGGATTGCCGCGGCGGTCCACGGCGCGCGCATCCTGAAGGAGCTGGGCCTCTTCGGCGACTTCCAGCTCTGGGTCACCGGCACCGTGCTCGAGGAGGACTGCGACGGCCTGTGCTGGCAGTACATTCTGAAGGAGGGGGTGCTCAAGCCGGACGTCGTGGTGATCACGGAGCCGACGAATCTGGCGGTCTACCGCGGCCACCGCGGCCGCATGGAGATCGAGGTTCGCGTGCCCGGCCGCTCCTGCCACGGTTCGGCGCCCGAGCGCGGGGTGAACGCGGTCTACGGGATGGCCCCGATCATCGCCGACATCGAGCGCCTGAACGAGCGGCTGGCGGCCGGCGCCGATCCCTTCCTGGGCAAGGGCTCGGTGACGATCTCCGAGATCCGGTCGACCTCGCCGTCGCTGTGCGCGGTCGCCGACAGTTGCACGATCCATCTGGATCGCCGCCTGACGCGCGGCGAGACGCTGGAGAGTTCGGTGGCGGAGATCGCGGCGCTCGCCGGCGTGCGCCGTGCCGACGCCACGGTGAAGGTGCTCGACTACGCGCGCGCGGCGTACACCGGGCTGGTCTACCCGACGCAGAAGTACTATCCGACGTGGCTCCAGGAGGAGGAGGCGCCGGCGGTGCGGGCGGCGGTGGAAGCGGCGACGGCGGCGCTCGGGCACGCTCCGGCGGTCGGCAAGTGGACCTTCTCCACGAACGGCGTCGCCACCTGCGGCCGCTTCGGCGTGCCCACGGTCGGCTTCGGCCCGGCCAACGAGATCTACGCGCACAGCCCGGACGACCAGTGCCCGGTGGAGCACCTGACCCGCGCCGCCGCCTTTTATGCCGCCTTCCCGCGCTGCTTCGTCGGGGTCCGGGGATAGGCCGAGGGGCGAGGGACGAGGGATCAGGGGGCAGGGATCAGTCGGAGAGCTGAGGCTGGGTTCGCGCGTCCAGCAGGCCCTAAGCGCCTGAACGTCCAAACCCTTAAACGTCGCCAGCCATGGTCTATCCCTCGACGCGATCACGGTCCGGCATCAAAAAAAATGTCCATTAGGTTTCCCATCCACGGAGGCCCCCGACCATGGCGCACGACACGATTCGCGACCGACTGGCCGCGCTGGCGCGGCGCACGAACGACCTCGCCAACCGCGACGCGCTCTTGACCTGGAAGATGTCCGACGACGCGCTGGCGGTGGTGCTTCAGGCGGCCGACCTGTTGCGCGAGTTCGTGCGTACCGGCCTCTCCCCGCGCGTCTTCGACGGCGGGCTCGGCATGGCGATCTTCCGCGACAAGTCGACGCGCACGCGCTACGCCTTCAAGTCGGCCTGCAACCTGCTCGGGCTCGCCACCGAGGAGCTGGAGGAGTCCACGTCGCAGATCGCCCACGGCGAGACCGTGCGCGAGACCGCGAACATGATCTCCTTCCTCACCGAGGTGATCGGCATCCGCGACGACATGTTCATCCACGAGGGCCACCGCTACATGACGGAGGTCGGCGCGTCGGTGGAGGAGGGCTTCCGCGCCGGGGTACTGCCGCAGCGTCCGGCGGTGGTGAATCTCCAGTGCGACCTCGACCATCCGACCCAGGCGCTCGCCGATCTCGCGCACCTGGCCACGACCTTCGGCGGCCTCGACGCGCTCAAGGGCAAGCGGCTGGCGATGACCTGGGCCTATTCGCCGAGTTACGGGAAGCCCCTGAGCGTCCCGCAGGGCGTGGTGGCGCTGATGGCGCGCTTCGGCATGCAGGTCGTGCTCGCGCACCCGCCGGGCTACGAGCTCCTGCCCGAACCGCTCGACGCCGCGCGGCGCTTCGCGGCGGCGAGCGGCGGGTCGTTCACGGTGACCGGGTCGATGGCCGAGGCCTTCGCGGGCGCGGACGTGGTCTACCCGAAGAGCTGGGCGCCCTTCCGGGTGATGGAGGAGCGCACGCGGATCTTGCGCGCCGGGGAGCGCGCTCGGCTCGCGGACCTGGAGAAGGAGGCGCTGGCGAACAACGCGCGCTTCACCGACTGGGAGTGCACGGAGGAGCGGATGCGCGGCACGCGGGGCGGGAAGGCGCTCTACATGCACTGCCTGCCGGCGGACGTGACCGGGGTGAGCTGCAAGGCGGGCGAAGTGGCGCAATCGGTGTTCGAGCGCTACCGGCTCGACACCTACCGTGAAGCCGGGTACAAGCCCTACGTGATCGCGGCGCTGATCCTGGCGACGCGGTTTGCGGACCCGGCGGCGGCGCTCGGGCGGGCGCTGGAGGCCGGGGTCCCGCGGCGGCGGGGGTAGGCGCGCGCGGAGGGGGCCGCGGCATCACCCAAGTCGGGCTCGCGCCCGAAACCCGACAGCAACCGCACCGGTCGATTGCGGAATTCGAAATCCGCAATCCTGGACGCGCGGTCAAGAAGCGTAGCAGCAGGGATCCAGCGGCTGCCACGTCCCCTACCGCTCGGCCAGGTAGATCCGCCCGTCGATCACTCCCCAGCGCGCGCGGAGTTGTTCCGCGACCAGGTCGAGCACGGTCCGCACCTCGAGCTCGTGCACGGCGACATAGAGCCGCGCGCTGCCGCCCCACACTTCCGCGTCGGGAATCACCGGCGCGCCGGCCCGTTGCGCCAGGTCGCCGGCGAAACGCCACGCCGGGAGGTCCATCCAGGTCCCCGTGATCTTGCGGTCGAGCAGCGCGCGCACCCGCACGGCGCGCTCCACCTGCCCCCGGCGTCGGCGCTCCGCTTCCTCCACCAGGGCCGCGCGGGTATCGATCGCCACGGCGCCGCCGCGCACCTCGCACGCAAGCTCAGGGGTTACACGCAGCAGCTCGCGCAACGCCGCGAGGGCCGGGAGCTGCCGCACCGCGACCGTCACGCGCGCCGCGCCCAGCGCCGTGCGCGCCGCCGCGCTCACCGTCAGCGGCACCCCCGCCAGGTCGCGCACCTGGAAGACCGCCTCCTCCAGCGGGCGCTGTTCGAAGACGATGTCCACCCGCACCCCCGCCAGCCGCTCCGTCACTTCCCGCGTGCCATCGGGCTCGTCGCGCTCGTCGCCGTGGCCGCGCGCGCGCAGGCGCGCCAGCGCGGCGCGCACCACCTCGGCCTCGCTCGGCGGGGGCAGCCGATCCGGGGCTGCGACCGTCAGCCGGTCCTCAATCAGTCGCCAGCCCAGCCCGGCCGCCGCGCACGCGGCGTCGAGCGCTTCCGTCACGGGGGTCTCGCCCGTTCCGGCCGCCGCATACGGTGTTACCCGGGTCTCCGCGGGCACTTCCCCGCCGAACTCGGGAACCAGCCCCGCCGCCGCCGCCACCTCCTCCAGGACCGCCGTGAGCGGCCGCTCCCCCAGCGGGGGCGTGATGCGGGCGGCCTCCAGCCGCTCGCGTGCGCGCACCGCCGTCGCGGTCTGCTGCCACGGCCACGCCGGCGGCCGGTCCACCGGCGGCTCCGCGCCGAGCGCGGCCGCGAGGGCGAAGGCCAGGAGCCAGAGCGCAGACCCGCGGTGCTTCATCGGTGCGACCCGTTGCCAGAAGTTCGATGAAGACAGCCACCGAACACGCCGGCGACTTCCCTTGAATGGGCCGCGTGGCGCTCCGCACGGTCAGCGGCGGCTCCGCCGTGGCGCAGCCTCGGTCGCCCCGCCCTCCGCCCCCCTCCCTTCGCCCGGCTACCGGTTGGTGTCGCTGATGACGCCGTACATCTCCGGACGGCGATCGCGGTAGAACTGCCACTGGTGACGAACCTGCTGGATCAGCTCCAGGTCGAGGTCCACCACCACCAGCTCGTCCTGGTCGCGGCTGGCGCATTTGAGGATGTTGCCGCGCGGGTCGCAGAAGTAGCTCTGCCCGTAGAATTCGCCGATGTTCCACGGCGCCTCGCGCCCGACGCGGTTGATCGTGCCCACGAAGTAGCCGTTGGCCACCGCGTGCGCCGTCTGCTCGAGCTTCCACAGGTACTCGCTGTGGCCCGCCGTGGTCGCGGACGGGATGAAGACGATCTCGGCGCCGTTCAGGCCGAGAGCGCGCGCGCCCTCGGGGAAATGCCGGTCGTAGCAGATGTAGACGCCGACCTTGCCGACCGCGGTCTCGAAGACCGGGTAGCCGAGGTTGCCGGGCTTGAAGTAGAACTTTTCCCAGAAGCCGGGCAGGCAGTGCGGGATGTGGGTCTTGCGGTATTTGCCCTTCCAGGTGCCGTCGGCGTCGATGACCGAGGCGGTGTTGTAGTACACGCCGGTCTGCTCGGCCTCGTACACCGGCACGACCATGACCATGTTGTGCTTCTTGGCGAGTCCCTGCATTAGCTTGGTGGTCGGGCCGTTGGGCACGGGCTCGGTCAGGTCATACCAGCGCATGTTCTGCTCGGCGCAGAAGTACGGCCCGTAGAAAAGCTCCTGGAGACACAGGATCTGGACGTTCTGCTTGGCGGCCTGTTCGATCTGGCCGACCACCTTCTCGATCATCGCGGCCTTGATGTCCGCGGTCGAGTGTTCCGGTCCCTTGGGGTTGATGGTCTGGATCAGACCGCCTCGCACGATGCGCGGCATGCATTCCTCCTCGAAATCACGAATCCAAAGTCCGACGAGTTACATTCGCGCCATCCGGTCCCAGACCCGCTGCGCCGCGGCGCGCGCGCGCGCGTAGGTCGCCGCCAGGTCGAGCCCGCGGAACTTCCGATTCTCGACCACCAGGCGCCCGTTCACGATCACGCTCTCGACCTGCGCCGTGGCGAAGCCGAAGAGCGCGTGCCCGGCGAGATTGCCGGCGGTGAGCGGCGTCGGGCACGGGTAGTCGAGCACCACCAGGTCCGCGGCCGCGCCCTCCGCCAGAGTGTTCAGGGACATCCCGTAGATCGAACCGGCGAGCGCCTGCCCGCCCGCGAGAAAGCGCAGGCAGTCGCCGAAGGAAGGTCCGCGCCCGGAGTCGCGCCCCTTGAGCCAGGCCGCGCGCGCCTCCTCGAAGGGGTCGGCGCCGAGGCCGTCGCTGCCGAGCGCGACCTTGAGCCCCGCCGCCGCCACCGGGGCGTAGCCGACCGCGTTGTTCATGTTGCTGCGCGGATTGTGCACCAGCCACGCGCCGCACGCCGCCAGCAGCGAGACGTCGTTCTCGCTCAGGTGAACACCGTGCGCCAGCACCGAGCGCGCCGTGACCACCTCCTCGGCGAACAGCCGGTCGAGCACGCCGCGCCCGTGCTTGCGCCGCGCGTCCTCCTCGTCGCACACGTCCTCCGCGACGTGGATGTGCACCCCGGTTTCGAACTCGCGCGCCAGTCGCGCGCACGCCCGCAGCGACTCCGCCGACAAGGTGAACGAGGCGTGGGCGCCCACCATCCCGCGGATCAGGGGCGAGCGCGGCGCCGCGAGCAGCGCGCGATTCTCCTCCAGGCCCGCGTCGCGCTGCGCCGGCCCGCCCCGGTCCGTCACCTCGTAGCAGAGCACGCCGCGCAGTCCGACCTCTTCGAAGGCCGAGCGCACCAGCGCGAGCGAGCCGCGCAGGTAGCCCGGGGAGGCGTGGTGGTCGATCACCGTGGTCACGCCGCAGCGCGCCGCGTCGAGCACGCCCACCAACGCGCTCAGGTAGACCGCTTCCTCGTCGAGCGCGCGGTCGAGCTTCCACCAGACGCGGTCGAGGATTTCGGTGAAATTGTGCGGCGGATAGAGCGGCGGGGGCATGCCGCGCGCAAGCGCCGAGTACAGGTGATGATGCGCGCAGACCAGGCCGGGCAGGACCACTTTCCCCGCGAGGTCGAGGACCGCGTCGCCGGGGCCGGGCGTGAGGCGCGGCGCGCGCGCAACGACGCGTTCGCCCAGCAGGCGCAGATCGGCGCGTTCGACGGCCGGGGGATCGAGCGTCACCAGCGTCGCGCCGGTCAGGACCAGGCCGGACGGAGCGCGCGTCATACCAGCTTCTCCAGCGCCGCCAGCTCGGGCGGGATGTGATGGGCCGGGGGCACGGCCGTGGCCGCCGTCTTGACGTCCTTGAGCCCGTTGCCGGTGATCACGGCCAGGACCGAGGCGGTGCGCGGGATCAGTCCTTCGGCGACGGCGCGCCCCACGCCCGCGACCGAGGCCACGCCGGCCGGTTCGCCGAAAACCCCGCCGAGGCGCGCCGTCCGGCGCATCGCCTCCAGGATTTCCCCGTCGGCGACGGCGATCAGGGAACCACCGGATTCGCGGATGGCGGCGATCGCCTTGCGCCAGTTGCGCGGATGGCCGACGCAGATGCTGTCGGCGATCGTCGCGGCCGGGCCGGGCTTGAGGTCGCGGCCGGCGAGCCAGGCTTCGCGGATCGGCTGCGCGCCTTCCGCCTGCACGCCGAGCAGGCGCGGCAGGCGCGGGATGAAGCCGAGGCGGTGCATCTCCTTCAGGCCCTTCCACACGCCCGCGATCGTACAGCCGTCGCCGACCGAGAGCACGACCCAGTCGGGCACGTCGGCGCCGGTCTGTTCGGCGATCTCGAGGCCGCAGGTCTTCTTGCCCTCGACCAGGTAGCTGTTGTGCGCGCAGTTGCGGTTGTACCAGCCCCAGCGCGCGCAGGCCTCCATCGACAGGCGGTAGGCGTCCTCGTAGGGGCCGGCGACGTGCACCACGTGGGCGCCGAAGATGAGGAGCTGGGTGACCTTGGGCTCGGGCGCGCGTTCGGGGACGAAGATCCAGCTTTCCAGGCCGACGGCGGCGGCGAAGCCCGCGAGGGAGGATGCGGCGTTTCCTGTAGAGGCGCAGGCGATGGCTTGCGCGCCGGCCTCGAGGGCCTTCATGACGCCGACGCTGGAAGCGCGGTCCTTGAAGGAGGCGGTGGGATTGCGGCCGTCATCCTTGACGAGGAGGGGGCCGGCGAGGCCGAGGGCGGCGGCGAGGCGGGGGGCCGCGTGCACGGGGGTCCAGCCGACGGCGAGGGCGGGCAGCGGCAGGTCGCCGCGCAGCGGCAGGAGCTCGCGGTAGCGCCAATGGTCGCGCGGGCGGGCGGCCAGGGCGGCGGGGGTCATCTCGCGGCGCACGCGCTCGTAGTCGTAGCGGACGTCGAGGATGCCCTCATCGCCGCAGTGCGCGCAGGTGTAGCGCGTGGCGGCCGGCTCGTGGACCGCGCCGCAGATGACGCAGGCGAGCCCGGTGACATGGTCGAGTCCCATGGGGCCTCCCGAGGTGAAGGGAGGAGGGTCCGGGCCGGGCGGATCGGCGCCCGGGAAAAGGCCGGGGACTATAGCAGAGAAGCGGGGGGAATGCAACCGGTGGGCGCGGTTCGGGTGCAGGTCCGGACCTGCGAGACTGGAACGAAACCACAGAGGCACAGAGACGACGACGGGAACGAGGAGCAGGCCGTTCCGCCGCTTTGTCACCGAGTCTCGCCACGCGCCTT
>JACRIP010000522.1 GCA_016220045.1 Planctomycetota bacterium | reverse complement strand
ACGCCCGGGAGACCGTGCGGCCTCCCGGGCGTGCGTTGGATGTCTGGTGCGGAAGGGGGGAGTTGAACCCCCATGACCGGTAAAGGTCACTAGGTCCTGAGCCTAGCGCGTCTGCCAGTTCCGCCACTTCCGCAGGGCAGTGGTGAGGCGGGGATTATATCCGAAGGCGCAGTCGGGTCAAGCGATTTCGCGGAGCCGGGCGCAGGTCCGCTTTGGGATCTCGACCGTACCGGCCGGGCGCAGCGAAACCGTGGCCTCCGTCGTCCTCGTATCTCGTACTCGTACTCGTACTCGAATGCCCTGGGCGTTCGAGTACGAGTACGAGGACGAGGACGGGGACGGGGACGACCGGCGTGCCCGTCTCGCGACGGATGTCGGGCAGTTCCGGTGGCGCCGCATCCCTGTGGCGCCGTCGCGTCGTTCGTCCTCTCCTCCCCCGGACGCTCACTCTTCCCGCCCCCGCCCGCCCGCGCTACTCCGCGTCCGGATCGACTCGCGCCACCAGCGCCGTGATGTTGTCCACTCCGCCCCGATGATTCGCCATGTGGATCAGGTAGTCCACCGCCTGGCTCAGGTTCTCCTCGGCGTTCAGGATGATGCTCTCCAGTTCCACGTCGGTCACCATGTTGTACAGGCCGTCGGTACAGAGCAGGAACCGGTCGCCCGCGGCCAGTTGGTGGACCTGGATGTCGGGCTCCACCGCCTCGGTGACGCCCAGCGCGCGCGTCAGGACATTCTTGTATTTCGCCATGATCGCGGGGTCGAGCTTGAGGTCCTTGACCCGCGACAGCTCGCCTACCCAACTGTGGTCGTGGCTGACCTGGGACAGCTTCTCATCGCGCAGGCGGTAGATGCGGCTGTCCCCGATCGTCGCGACAATACCGTAGTCGTCCTTGATCATGAAGACCGCGACCGTCGTTCCCATCTTCCGCTTGAGCGGGTCCTGCTCCATGCGCTTGTAGATTTCGGCGTTGGTATTGCGCAGCCAGTCGGCGAAGAGCTGGGTGAAGCGGCCGAGGGTGAGCATGACGTCGCCCTTGCCGTCGGTGAGGATTTCGGTGGGCGAGGAGTAGATGATCTGGCGGGAGAGGGATTGGATGGCCATCGAGCTGGCGACTTCGCCCGCCTCCAGTCCGCCCATGCCGTCGGCGACGATGCACAGGCCATCCTCTTCCGAGAAGAAGAACGAGTCCTCGTTGTTCTTCCGCTTGCGGCCCATGTCGGACCGGCCGGCGATGTGGAGGCGAATGGCTGCGGCTCCCCTGGGGCATGCGCGGCGCCCTGGCGGCGGCGGCGGCGGCGGCGAGTGGGGCGGGACGGCAACGAACGGGTCCGCGCCGAACGGCGGGCGCGGGAACGGCGGAATGATAGCTCCCGCGCGAAGCGGTTTTCAAGCGAAAACGGGGACCGGTTCAAATCGGGGTAGCCGTTCCCGTCCGCTCCGGAGCCGGCGTGCGCGCGCGGGCGGGCGCGTCGCCGAGGACGAAGAGGCCGGCGGCGAGGATGAGGAGGGAGCACACCAGCGGCACGGCCGGCACCGGCTCCTGGGCCTGCAGCCAGGGCACGTCGTGGAACATCGGCGTCTTGAGGCAGATGATGACCAGGGAGTTGTTAGTCGCGTGCGCGATCAGACTGAACCAGATGCTGCCGCAGCGCAGCGCGCAGGCGCCGTAGAGGAGCCCGAGCAGGATCATCGCCGCCTGTTGCGCGGGCAGCCCGTGCAGCAGCCCGAAGAGCACCGAGGTGACGATGACGGCGCCCAGCCGGCCGGCGGGGACGAGGAGCGCGGAGAGCAGGAAGCCGCGGAACAGCAACTCCTCGGACAGCGCGGGCAGGAGCGCGATGACGACAAGGGAGGGGAGCCATCCGGTATGCAGGATTTCCAGGACGTTGCGTTCGACTTCCTCGAAATTGCGGCGGTCGGCGGGCAGCCAGTGCTGGAGCCAATAGCTGGCCTGGCAGAGCACCAGGAAGGAGGCGAGGGCCATCGCCAGCGCCAGCGGCACGAAGACCGGCCGGAGCGGGGCGAGGCGAAAGGTCAGCCTCAGGTTGTGTCCGTACAGAAAAGCGTAGGTGATCGGCGGCAGCAGGAACACGATCACGGAGGCGGCGGAGGCGCGCAGGATGGGGGCGTAGGGGCGCAGCGCCTGGACGGCGGCGAAGAGCACGAAGATGATGAGGAAGAGGGCGCAGGCCTCGCCCAGGGAGGGGAGCGGCTGTTCCAGGCGCGGCGGGGCCGGGCGGGGGCCGGGGGCCGCTGGCGGGTCGGACATGGGAGGCGATCGCAAAGGGTCGATTCGGGTGGAAGTGCTTCGTTCCGGGGAGCGGGCCCGCCGCGCGAGACGCCGGCCTTCCGGGCGGACGGGCGGCAGCGGCCCCGGGCGTTCGCCTCAGGCAGACGCCGTAGGCGCGCCGCCGGCGCCTCCCGGCGTGCCGATCGCCGGCAGCGGGGTCGCGCCGGCCGCCTCCGCCACCGGGGCATCGGGCGCCGTGGGCGTCGTTTCCTGCACGTCGTAGCGCGGCTTGTTGAACATCAGGCACAGGCCGCCGCCGAGCGAGTACACGATGGTCGTGAGCCGGCCGAGGATCGAGAGCGTCACCGACGAGGTCTCCGGCACGTTCACCGTCCCGAAGAGCCACGCATAGCCGCCCTCGGCCACGCCCCAGCCGGAAATCGACAGCGGCAGCGCCGCCGCGATCGCGATCAGCGGCACGAAGGAGAAGTAGTGCTCCAGGCGCGCTTCCTTGATGCCCAGCGCCTGCCCGAATCCGTACCCCGCGAGCAACTGGGCGGAGTGGCCGGCGAGCGAGAGCAGGAGGGTTTTCACCACCGCGCCGGGCGCGCCCCGCAGGTCGTGCGCCGCCGCGTCGAACTCCCGCAGGATGCCGTGGCCCGGCATCTCGTCGCGCATCCAGGCGAAGAGCCGGGTGCGGCGCAGCCAGGGGTTGAAATAGAACAGGAAGAAGGCCGCGACCCCGCCGAGGAAGAGCACGACCACCTTCGCCGGGTCGTGGAAGACCGGTTGCGAGAGGTGCGTCAGGATGGCGGCGGCGGCGACGAGCGCGAGCGCGATCAGGCCGATCACGCGGTCCGCGAAAATCGCCGTCACCATGCGGGTCTTGCGCGCGGTCGAGGGCGCGAGCAGCACCGCCTTCCCCACGTCGCCGCCGGTCACGCCGGGCAGCACATTGGAGAGGAAGATGCCGATGTAGGTCAGGCGCAGCGCGTCGAAGTAGCCGATGCGCAGTCCCTGGACCCGCATCAGCACCCGCCAGCGCTCGACGCTGAGCAGGAAGGGCACGAACCAGAGCAGCGAGTAGGGGAAATACACGTTCAGGTCAAGGCCCGAGAGAATGGAGCCGAAGCCGGGTTGGACGCCGGCCGCGGTCTCCCCGGCGATCCGGGCGACGGCCAGCGTCTGGGGCTTCTTGCCGGGCGGACGGACGGTGACCGCGAGGTCGTCGCGCGACAGGACGACTCCGGTCACGCTGCCGCCCCCGGCCAGCGCGAACGTGGAGATCGGCAGGTCGCGGAACTGGATCAGCGTACAGACATAGGCGATGAGGAGGGCGCTGACGCTGAAGCGCACGATCGGGCCGACGAGCTTCTTCATCGCAGCGCTACTTTGCCGGCGGCGCGGTGGGCTTGGGGGCCGGGGACGGCGGCGCGGCGGGAGCGGCGGCGGCGGGAGTCGGCGCGCGCGCGGCCGGCGGCGGCGTCGCCGGCAGGTTGCGGAACCACACCTCCCAGGGTGCGCGCTCGCGCGGGAAGGGCTGGCCGGTAATGCCCTTGAGCGCGTCCCAGGCGGCCTTGCGGACGCCTTCGTCGCGGTCGGAGAGCGCGGCGATCAGCGATTCCAGCGCGTCCTTGGCGAGGAGCGCGCCGAGGGACTTGGCGGCTTCGCGGCGGCAGTCGGCGCACTCGTCGCTGTCGAGCACGCGCACGAGGTCCGGGATCGTCGCCGGATCCTGGACGTCGCCGAGCGCGACGCAGGCCTCCCAGCGCACCATTTCGTGCGCGTCCTTGAGCGCGGCCACCAGGTAGGGGCCGGTCGAGCGGTCGCGCACCCGCCCGAGCGCACGCGCCGCCGTCGCGCGCACCAGGTTGTCGGGATCCTTGAGCAGCCGGTCGGCGAGCACCGGCACGGCCGCCGGGTCGCGCGTCTCGCCCAACGCCACGACCGCATCGCGCCGCACGTCCGCGTCCGCCGCGAGCACGCCGCGCGGGTCCTTCCCGCTGCCGCCGAAGATCCCACAGCCGCCCGCCGCGAGGGCGAGCGCCAGGCCGATCGCCGCGCGCACGTCGCACCGGCGGCGGGCGCGAGCGCGGAAGGGAAGGCGATTCATGGTTGTCCTCCCGGACGTCGTTCGACGTCGTTTGACGTCGTTCAACGTCGTTTAAGGTCGTTTAAGGTCGTTTAAGGTCGTTTAAGGTCGGTTAAGGTCGGTTGACTCTGCGAGACGTTTTTGTCCGCCGCGATCGCTGGTTGCACGCGGGAAGCCGATCGTAGAACGCCGTTAAACGACGTTGAACGACTTTGAACGCCGTTCGATGGCGTCACTCGTTGTTCCGGTCGCGGGCGTCGAACTTCCGTTTGAAGCCGAGGATGCCGGCGGCGATGGCTCGGGCGATCTCCTGACGATACTCCGAACGCGCGAGCGCGGCCTCGCCCGTCGCGTTGCTGACGTACTCCATCTCGACCAGGATCGCCGGGCAGTGGGACCAACGCAATACATAGAAGCCGGCGGCCCGGGTCCCGCGATCGTTGGTCGGCAGGCGTTTCATCGCGGCGCGCACGTCGTCGGCGAGCTCGCGGCTCTCGCGGTAGTACTCGTCGTAGAGCGCATCCCACAGGACCGGCTTGACCGCATCGGGCGGAGCGCTGGTGGTCCCGAGCACGGCGGGCGGGATTGACGTGGTCTTCGCCGCGTCGGCCACCCGCTCCCGCCGGTACTCGTCGCGCGGATAGTAGATTTCGAAGCCGCGCAGCGAGCGCTGGCGATTGGCGTTGGTGTGGATCGACACGTAGAGCTCCGCGCCCTGGGCGTTGGCGAATTCCGCGCGCAGGCGCAGGTTGTCCCGTTGCTGCGCGGCGAGCGCGCGGTCGCTCTCGCGCGTCATCAGGACGGTGATCCCCTCGGCGACCAGGAGGGCGCGCACGCGGCGGGAGACGTCGAGGTTGATCTCTTTCTCGACCTGTCCGCGCTGGCCGTGCGTGCCCGGGTCGCCGCCGCCGTGGCCCGGGTCGAGCACGACGCGCAGCAGCGGGTCGCGTCCTTCCCCAAGCTCAGGTCTGTGCCGGATGGGTGCGTCGGCGGGGCGGGACGCGGTTGCCAGCGCGGCCTCGATCGCCGGCAGCCCGGACGCGGGCACGTAGTACTCGCCGTCCCGCACGCGCACGCGCTCGGTGAGTGCGAGGTAGCGTCCGCTCACGAGCACGCCGCTCATCCCGTTGGCGGCGATCAGGCTGGGACCCCCCGAGGTCAGGCGTACCCGCCCGGAGAGCGCCTCTTCCTCGTAGTTCAGATGGTACTTGTCGGCAAGCGTGCGCAGCGGAATGCCCGGAGCCCCCGGTCCGGCTTCTCCCACAACGCCGCCGGGCGCGCGCGCCGCAGCCGCGACCGCCGGCGGGGTCCGGTCCCGGTCGCCGGCCGCTGCCGGGCGCCCCGGCAGGAGCGCGAGGAGACCGGCGAGGGTCGCCATAACCGGAAGTCGGATAAGTTGTTGCACGTGCAGAATTCTCCGCCTCGGGGTTCCGTGGCGCGGCATTCTACCCGCCCACGTCCGGTAAATCAATGAGAACCGGGACCGTTCTTGCATCTGGACCCTACCGGCCGTAGGCATCGAAATCATGGCCTCCGTCGTCCTCGTATCTCGTACTCGTACTCGTACTCGAATGCCCAGTGCGTTCGAGTACGAGGACGACGCAGGCCACGCCTTCGAGAAGTGCGGCCAGTCCGGCTCGTACGTAGGCAGGTACGGACATGCGCCTCCGTCCCTTCCCAGGCTTGACCGCAAATTCACGCCGCGTTATCCTGACGGCATACGACAATCCCCTGCGAGCCCCTCCTCCTCCTTGCCCAGGAGCCGCCGTGGACCAGCTCCGTCTCGACCTCAACGGTATCCCCCTGCTCGCCGAGGAGGCGGGTCAGGTGATTTGCCTGTTCCGCTATCGCTCCCGGTCCGGCCTGATCCTCGGCCTGCCCGAGGAGGGCGACGTGTCCGTTCCCTGGTCGGAAATCGAGTCGGCGACGATCGACCTGGGATCGGGAACGGTTCAGATACGGTTCACGCCGGAGGCGGTGGGGCGGCATGCCTGGCTGCGACAACGGCGCGCCGTCGCCGGAACCTGGCTGGACCGGCACGTCAAGGACGGGTCCCCGGGCGCCGCCTCCTGAGCGCCCGCGGGCGTCGCCGGGTCGCGAGCGAGAGAACGCTTGACCGCGCCACAGGCGTGCGGTATTCTCTCCGCCGACAGGTCGCAGATGCCGAGGTGGGGAGCGGTCCGAGGCGGCGTGTGCCCGGCACGCGCCGTTGCCCTGCGGATCGCTCCGGTGGGAGCCTCCGAATGCCCGTTCCGAACTGCCCCAAGTGCGGCGTTCCGCTGCAGGAACGTCCCGGGGCGAAATTCCTGAAGTGCCCGAGCTGTCTGCGCCTCTACCCCATTGT
>JACRIP010000070.1 GCA_016220045.1 Planctomycetota bacterium | reverse complement strand
TCGTCGCCAACTACCCGCCCTTCGCCTGCTGGTCGCCCGCCCACGCCGCCGCCGCGCGCGAGGTCCTCGCCCGCCCCCCGGCGCGCGACACGGTCCTCGGCCTCTACCTCCATATCCCCTTCTGCCGCCGCCGTTGCCACTTCTGTTACTACAAGGTCTACGTGGACAAGACCGCTTCCGAGGTCCGCTCGTACGTCGACGGACTCCTCGCCGAGCTTGCCCTCTATGCCCCCCTGCCCTTCGTCGACGGCCGCCGCCCGGCCTTCGTCTACTTCGGCGGCGGCACGCCCTCCTACCTCTCGGTCGAACAGCTCACCGCGCTGATCGAGGGCATTCGTCGCCTCCTGCCGCTCGATGCCGCCGAGGAGATCACCTTCGAGGCCGAGCCCGGCACGCTCACCGAAGCGAAGCTGCGCGCCATTCGCGCGCTCGGCGTCACGCGCCTGTCGCTCGGCATTGAGCACTTCGACGACCACATCCTGGAGGTCAACGGTCGCGCGCATCGCGGAGCGGAGA
The DNA here is from genome assembly GCA_016220045.1 of Planctomycetota bacterium. GTDB lineage: Bacteria > Planctomycetota > MHYJ01 > WSZJ01 > JACPWG01 > JACRIP01. Next base: position 3,728 of record JACRIP010000070.1, on the reverse strand, counting down.
TCGGCCGCGCCTACGCGGCCGCGCGCGCCGCGGGCTTTCCCCAGATCAACGTCGACCTGATCGCCGGCATGGTGGGCGACACGGACGGCGCCTGGACCGAGTGCGTCCGGCGCACTCTCGCGCTCGCGCCCGAGAGCGTGACGGTCTACCAGATGGAGATCCCCTTCAACACGACGATCTACCACGAAATGAAGGTGGCGGGGCGCGCGATCGCGCCGGTCGCGGACTGGCCGACCAAGCGCCGCTGGGTCGGCGAGGCCTTTGCCGCGTTCGAGGCGGCGGGGTACTCCGTGGCGAGCGGCTATACCGTGGTCAAGGACCCGGCGAAGACGCGCTTTCTCTATCGCGACCGCCTCTGGTCGGGCGCCGACATGATCGGGCTCGGCGTCTCCTCCTTCTCCCACGTCGGCGGCACGCACTTCCAGAACGAGAAGGAAGAGCGGCCCTACCTCGCGCGCGTCGCCGCCGGCGAGCTGCCGATCCATCGGGCCTACACCTTGGACCGGGAGGAGCTGATGACGCGCGAACTGATCCTCTCCCTCAAGCTCGGCCGCGTCGACGCCCGGCAGATCCGGACGAAGTACGGCGTTGACCCGATTACGCGGTTCGCCGCGGCGCTCGCACGCCTGACCGAACGCGGCCTGGCGCGCGTCGAGGGCGAGGAGATCCGCCTGACGCGGGCCGGTCTCTTGTGCGTGGATGAGCTGCTGCCCGACTTCTTCTTGGGGCGGCACCGGAAGCCGGAGGGTGCCGCGGACCGACCCGGCTCCGACGGAAGACCCGAGGCCTGACGATTGGGTGATTGAGCGATTGGGTGATCGGGTGATTACGTCAGCCGGCACGAGATTCTCCTCGTGCCCACCCAATCACCCAAGTCGGGTTCACGCCCGAAACCCCAACGGGCCGCGATCGGGCGGGAGTCGATCAGTGGCCGGTGACCAGTGGCCGGTGGCCGGTTTGAGAGCTGGCCCTGGACAATTCGCCAGGCGACACGTTGCGAACCGCGTCGCGCACATTCTTGAATCCAGATCGAGATCCCCAGCAGGAGGGATCCAAACCCCCAAACCCCCACACCCCCAAACCCATTCACCCGACTCCGGAGTCCACCTTGAATCCCTCCGCCTCCCCCGCTCCCTACGACGCCCTGGTCATCGGCGGCGGGCCCGCCGGCTCGACCGTCGCCACGCTGCTCGCCCAGAAGGGCCGCCGCGTGCTCCTCGTCGAGAAGGAGCGCTTCCCGCGCTACCACATCGGCGAGTCCCTCATGCCCTACTGCTGGTTCCCGCTCGAGCGGCTCGGCGTGATCGAGCGCCTCAAGTCTTCCCGGTATCCCAAAAAGTACAGCGTGCAGTTCGTCACGACCGACGGCCGCGTGTCGCAGCCTTTCTACTTCTTCCAGCATCTGAACCACGACGCGGCGCAAACCTGGCAGGTCTGGCGCGGCGAGTTCGACGCGATGCTGCTCGATAATGCCCGCGGCGCCGGCGTCGAGGTGCGCGAGGCCACGGCGGCGCGCGCGCTCCTGCGGACGGAAAGCACGACCGCGGGGGCGGTGGAGGGGGCGGCGGAGGGGGCGGTGGTCGGCGCACGCATCGAGGGCGCGGACGGCCGCGCCGAGGAGGTGCGCGCGCGCGTGACCATCGACGCCAGCGGACGCGACGCCTTCGCCGCGCTCGCCCACGGCTGGCGCGTCTTCGATCCCGCGCTCAAGAAGCACGCGCTTTGGACCTACTACAAGGGCGCGCTGCGCGACCCCGGGCTCGACGAAGGGGCCACCACGGTCGCCTACGTGCCGGGCAAGGGCTGGTTCTGGTACATTCCGCTGCCCGACGACGTCGTCAGCGTGGGCATCGTGGCCGAGCGCGACTACCTCTACGGCGCCGAGCGCGACCCGCAGACGATCTTCGAACGCGAGATTCGCGCGAATCCGTGGATCGAGCGCCATCTCGCCCCCGGCCGCCGCATGGAGGGCTTCCGCACCACCGGCGAGTACTCCTACCGCGCTCGCCACTGCGCCGCCGACGGCCTGGTGCTGGTCGGCGACGCCTTCGCCTTCCTGGACCCGATCTTCTCCTCGGGCGTCTTCCTGGCCCTGAAGAGCGGCGAGCTCGCGGCCGAGGCGGCGCATGCCGCGCTCGCCGCCGGCGACGTCACCGCCGGGCGGTTCGCAGCCTACGGTGAAACCATGATCGGGGGCATCGAAGCGATGCGCCGGCTGGTGTACGCCTTCTACGACCCCGGCTTCAGCTTCCGCGAGCTGATCCAGCGCCATCCCGACCAGAAGGGCGCCCTCACCGACTGCCTGATCGGGCACCTGCTGCGCGACTTCGAGCCGCTCTTCGGCGCCGTGGCGGAGTTCGCGCGCCTGCCCGCGCCGCTGCCGTACGGAACGCCGCTGGCGGGCGGGCGGGCGGCGGCCGCGGGCGCGGCGGCGGAGTGACGGGGCTTGCGCACGCGCAAGTGGACGGCTAAGATACGGTCATGCGCGCACTCTACATCGAGGTTCCCCCGCAGGTACTCAGGGATCGACGGCGTCGCGGGCTGGATCGGCGCGACGAAGTCTGGGCAGGAGTCAATCACCTGGTGCCGCCCCAGGCAGGGGAACCGTCCGCGGTCCCAAACACCGTGGATCGGCCATCCGGTTCGTTTGTAGTTCCGCCCTCAGAGGCGGTCGCAATAGTCGCCGGCCGGGCCACCCCGGGGCGGACACAGGGGTCCGCCCCTACCAATAACCGTGGTTTGGCGTAGGGGCGGACCCCCGTGTCCGCCCCGTCAGCTCGCCGATTCCGCCCTCCCGGCACCTTTTACGACAGCCTCTTCAGGCGGAACGCTGGGCCATTTGCGGTTCGTCTTCGGCGCAGGCTCCGCCTGAAGAGGCTGTCGCGAGAGCCCCGGTACGCGCGGTGGATTGGCTCGTAACCCACCGGCCTTGTAGGGGCGGGCCTTGCGAGCGGCATTCCCCGGCCTGGCGACCCCGCGTGCCCACTCGCGATCCGCGTTGTCGTGCCGGCTCCCGACCGGTTTTCCCGCCCTGCGCCCGTCTCTCCCGATGCGAAACTTTTCATGCGCATCGTCCAACTCACCCCCGGGACGGGCGGCTTCTACTGCGGGAGTTGCCTGAGAGATAACGCGCTGGCCGCGGCGCTCGGTGCGCTCGGCCACGAGGTGCTGGCGGTCCCGCTCTACCTCCCCCACCTGACCGACGAAGCGAACCAGAGCGCGGGCAACCCGGTGCTCTTCGGCGGCGTCAATGCCTACCTGCAGCACGCCTCCGCGCTCTTCCGCGCGACGCCCGCCTGGCTCGACCGGCTCTTCGATGCCGGACCGCTGCTGCGCTGGGCCGCGCGGCGCGCCGGCGCGACCGACCCGCGCGCGCTCGGCGCGCTTACCGTGTCCACCCTGCGCGGCGCGGCCGGGCGTCAGGCGAAGGAGGTCGCGCGCGTCGTGCGCTGGCTGGCCGCCGGCCCGCGGCCCGATGTCCTCCTGCTCTCCAACGCGCTCTTGCTCGGCCTCGCCCGCCCGCTCCGCGAGGGCCTGGGCGGCACACCGGTGGCCTGCACGCTCCAGGGCGAGTCGGCCTTCCTGGACGCGCTGCCTGAGCCCGAGCGCAGCGAGGCCTGGAAGCTCGCGGCGGCGGCCGCGGCGGCCGGCGACGTGGCCCGCTTCCTGCCGGTCAGCCGCTGGTACGGACGCGAAATGTTCTGGCGACTCGGGCTGGCGCCGGAGCG
>JACRIP010000526.1 GCA_016220045.1 Planctomycetota bacterium | reverse complement strand
GGGCGGGCGGGCGCGCGGGGCGGCGGGAAGGGGGTGGTCATGCGCCGTAGTATACGGCGGGGGCGGCGCGGGCTGCAACGGGGAGTGAGGCGCCCACTGTGCGTGCGGCGCCTCTGCCCTTCGACGCGTCGCCGCGGCGCGTGCTGACCCGCCCGGACGGCGACCCGTGAATCCCGTATGCGTCGATCGCGCGGACCCTCGCCCGCCGCCCGCCGCGGTGGGCGGGGCAGGTCCCCCACCATCGGCTGGGCGACGCACCCCCGTCGCTCGGCTGCGCCACCGGTCATGCCGACGGACACCCCGCCGATCTGCAGGGGCGGGCCCTGGGCCCGACCCCCGCCTGCCGACAAGGTCGGCGCTGCGGGGTGCCCACAAGGGGCGTCCCTATCAGCGCTGCGCAGGTACGGTCGTGCGCCCCCCGGCGCGCAGCCGCCTTGACCGCCACCACCGCAGGCGCTAGGATACCTGGACGCCTACCCCACCGCTCTGCGCGCAATCGACCTTCATCGGAGCATCCGACACATGCCGTCGCGCTTTCCGGGCATGGACCCGTTCATCGAAGGTCAGGACTGGGAGGACTTCCACGTTGCTTTCATCGTGGGGCTGAAGGATGCTCTCATGCCCCGCGTTCGCCCCCGGTACGTGGTGCGCGCGGAGCGCCGCATCTACCTGGAGCACCGGCTCGACGACGAAGGGGAGCAGATCCGCCCGGACGTGGCAATCCTCGACCCGGGCGCGAGCGCGGCGCGCCTGCCGAGCCCTGCGCGCGGGCAGGCCATTGCCCCCACGCCCGTCCTCCTGCACCTTCCCATCCCCGAGGAACACCGCGAGACGCTGCTGATCATTCGCCTCCGGGAATCCATGGAGGTGGTGACCGTCCTCGAGGTGCTCTCCCCGACGAACAAGCGTCGCCGCAGCGACGGACGGCGCGAGTACCTGGCCAAGCGCGAGGCGGTCCTGCGCAGCCCCACCCACCTGGTGGAGATCGATCTGCTGCGCGGAGGCGAGCGCCTGCCGACGATCGAGTCTCTTCCCGAGGGCGACTACTTCGCCTTCGTGAGCCGCGGAACGCGACGCCCCCAGACCGAAGTCTACCCCTGGCGGATGGCGGACCGGCTTCCGGCCCTGCCCATTCCGCTGCAGGGCGGGGACCCCGACGTGATCCTGGACCTGCAGACGGTGTTCGACACGGTGTACGACCACGCGGGGTACGACTACTCGCTCGACTACGCGCGGCACGTGGAGCCCCCCATGGCCGATGCCGGGGCCGCCTGGGTGCGAAGCCGCCTGGCCTGAGGCTCATCGACCGGGTAGATACCGTACCCGCGCGCGGTGTTGGTCGTCCACCCGCCGTACCACCCCTTCACGCCCGCCGCGCCCGGCTGCGGAGACGCTCATGGACCAGCCCTGCGACCCGTCGTCCGCCCCCTCGCCGCCGACCCTGGAGGCCGTCCTGCGCCAGCCGCCGCGCGGACCGTTTTTCCTCGAAATGGACACGCCCCTTGGCAGGCTCCGCCTCGACCTCGCCGGCCCCCCCGACGGCATCCTCGCCTCTCCCCGGATGACCGACGACCAGGTCGCAGCGGCCGAGGCGGAATGGCAGCGTGCCCGCGCCCTGTACCAGCCGGGGGCGCACGCCGCCTCCGAGCAGGCCATGCGGGAGATCGTCAGCAGGTATCCGCTGTGGGGAAAGGGCCACGGCGCGCTGTACGATCTGCATCGCTTCCTGGAGCAATGGGCCGAGGCGGAGTACCACCTCAAGCAGCTCATCGCGGTCGCGCCCACCTGGGAGCACCTCAAGCTGCTCGCCGACCTGCTCGGCCCGCGCGGTCGCACCGAAGAGGCCGCCGTGGTCCAGGAGCACCTGTGGGCGCACCGCCAGGACGCGCCCGCCGAGTCTGCCTGCGACGTGGCGCGCAACTTCCTGGTGACCCTGCATCGCTTGCGGCGGCACCGCCGCATGGTCGAGCTCGCCGTGGCCGCGCAGGAGGTCTGCGGCGAGCAGCCGGTCCTCGTCTATCAGCAGGTTCTCGGCCTGCTGCGCGACGACCAGCACGCCGCCGCGCGCGCACGCTTTGCGGAGTTCGAGCCCCGGCTTGATCCGCAGGACCCGCTCTACGGCCAATTCCTGAAGTTGAAGCAGGCCCTCGCGGCGGCGCCGTAGCGGGGGACCGCAGCCCGCGCTCAGGCCCGCTCAGGCCTTCTCCGGAGATCCCGCGCCGCCGGCGCCCTGCCGTCGGGTAGGGGGGGGGCTGACCTGATCAGCCGCCACTCCCCATGAGGATTGCGATGAAGAATGCTACGAAGTAGAGGAGGGCGAGCAACCCCAGGCCCACCCTCGTGCCGCGTCCAGGGAAGCATGTCTGAGGCGAGTGGGTATAAGCGGATCGCCGTGGTCTGCGAGGCCGATGCGGAGCGACGAACCGCATGCCTGCTCGTTGATCGAGTGCTCGGCGAGGAGGGAACGGTCGGCACGGAAGACGCCGGAGAGCTGGACGCTCACCGAACGTGGTGCGGCGCCGCGCCCACCGAGACCTATCTGCGCTGGGCATCCGTGCGATGTGTTCCCGAACGCAGGAGTCCCAGAGCGCACGGGCACTTTCGAGGTGAGCCGGGCGCTCCCGACGCCCGACAAGCGCGCTGCGCTCTCTTGCACCTGACGAACTGCGACCCCACGCCGCACGGCGTCGTTCTCCTGCGCGATGCGAATGGCGACCCCCAGCGGATCGTCGGGCTGCGGCAGGCTCGCGACGCCGCAGCGTGGCGGTTCGCGATCGCGATCGGCGTGGCGCATCCGCAGCGCGAGTGCTGGGTCATTGCCGGATTCGAACCGCACACGGCGGAGGAGGATGCCCGCCTCGATGCGGCGCGCAACCACTGCGGCTTCGATCCGCGCGCCCGGGCAGAAGAACTGACGGCAAAGGCACTCGGCGCCGGCGTCAAACGGAACGCGAAGGAGGCGCTGCACATCCTGACCGCGGGCGACGCAGAACGGGAACGGATGTGTCTTCTGGTCGACCTGGAGCTGCTGCGTAGCCGCGGGGCAAGGGCCGGACTCCATGACTTCCTGGTAGAGGAGGTCCGATCGCGGCTGTTGCCCCTGTTCGCCTCGAGTTCAACCTGAGATGGGCCCGGGCGCTCCGCGCGTCTTTCCCCCCACCTACCCCCCGTACACCCGCCGCTCCGGAATCACCCCCCGTACCCCGCCCCGCGGATCGGGCATGTCCCCGGCATAGCGCGGGATCCGGTGCACGTGCAGGTGCATTACCGTCTGGCCCGCCGCCGCGCCGACGTTCACTCCGAGGTTGTAGCCCTGCGGCCCGTGCTTCCCGTCCAAGAGCGCCTTCCCCGCTTCTACGAGCCCCCACAGCGCCCGCTTCTCCTCCTCCGTCGCGTCAAAATAGCTCGCGACGTGCCGATACGGGATCAACAGCAGATGCCCCGGCGCGACCGGGTAGAGGTCGAAGCGCGCGTACGCCAGCGCGTTCGCCAGCACCGGCTCGCCCGGCCGGCAAAACGGACACTCGGACATCGGCGCCGTCGTCCTCTCGGGGTGTTCCGTGGGTTCGGTGGCTATCTACGTCGCTCTTCTCACGTCCCGTCCGCCTTGCCCCCGCGCCCCCCCCCTGGCCCCGCGCCGGCTCACACCGCGTCGAGCGCTTCCTTGAAGTCGCGCAGCAGGTCGCGCCAGTCCTCGACCCCCACCGAAATGCGCACCAGCTCGTCCGTGACCCCTGCATGCGCGAGCTGCTCCGGGCTCATCTCCGAATGCGTGGTCGTCGCCGGATGGCAGGCGAGCGATTCCATCCCGCCCAGGCTCACCGCATTGCGCGCGATCCGGATGCGGCGCAGGAACTCGAAGGCCGCCGTCTTGCCCCCCGCGATTTCCAGCGAGAAGACCCCACCCGGATAGCTGCACTGCGCGTCGCGAATGCGTTTCTGCTCCGCATCCTCGAAGAGCGACGGATAGTGCAATCGCCGGAGCTTCGGGTGCCCCTTGAGCGCATTGACGATGCGCTCGGCGTTCTTGCTCTGGCGGTTCATGCGCAAGGTCACCGTGGCCAGCCGGCTGTCGAGCAGCCAGCATTCGTCCGGCTGCAGGATGTTCCCGAGGATCGCGCGCGTCCCGCGCAGCTCGCTGATCAGCTCCGGGTCCGGGCCGAGCACGACGCCGCCCAGCATGTCGCTGAAGCCCGCCAGGTACTTGGTCGCGGAGTAGACGGCGAGGTCGGCGCCGAGCGCGATCGGATGCTGGAAAACCGGCCCGAGAAAAGTATTGTCCACGACCACGACCGGGTGATTGCGGTGGGCGCGGGCGACCGCCACGGCGCCCGCGATGTCGCTCATGCGCAACGTCGGATTGGCCGGAGTCTCCACGAAGATCAGGCGCAGCCCCTCGCAGGCCTGGGCGGCGGCGGCGAGGGCCGGCGCGTCGCCGGCGGGCACGCCCACGGCCTTGAAGCCGAGCGGCACCAGGAGCTGGTGCAAGAGATGGTGCGTTCCGCCGTAGAGGGGTTCGGTGTAGAGGATCGTCTGACCCGGGCGGCAGAGCGCGAGGATCACGGTCGAGATCGCGGCCATGCCGCTGTTGAATACGGCAGCCGCCTGAGCGCCCGGCTCGAGCGGCACCAGCCGGTCCTCGACGATCTCGGCGTTCGGGTGGGAGAGCCGCGAGTAGATGAGATCGACGCTCTCCCCCTCGGCCGGGTGACGCTTGCCGAGCGCGATGGCGAAGGCGCGCTCCGCCGACTCCGGGCTGGAGAAGACGTAGGTCGAGGAGCGGAACACGGCGGGGCGGGCGGAGCCGACGGAGAGGCTCGGGTCGAAGCCCCGCGTGAGGACGGCGGTCGGCGGGCGGACGATGTAGGTGGAGGTCGTGGCGCGCTTCTTCATGCTGGGGGCTCCGGGGGAGAGTGCGGGGCGGTGGTCCGCGGGAGCGGCGCGACGCGGCGCGCACCCCGACGGTCCGCGCGGATTCTAGCGCGGTGCAGCGGGGCGGCAACCTTTTTCGACGGGTGCGGGCCGTCCGCCCCCCGTTCGCCGAAAATCCTTGCAGCGCCGCCCGCCCGGGTCGGGTAGAATCTGCCGGTCGAAATCGGGACCCGTCGCACAGCGGAGGCCGGATGCAGATTGTACCGTATTTCTGGGAAGGGGCGGCGTGGCTCGCCGCGGCGCTCTGGGGCGCGACGCTGGTCGTGATGGCGCTCGGGCGCCGCTCGATCCGGCAGCTTCGCGACGTGGACCCGGGCGCGGCGGCGGCCGTGGAGGGGGCGGTGGAGGGGGCGGCGGGAGAGGGGAAGGCGGTCCTGCCCGACGGCGCCCCCTGGCCGCGCCTCGCCGTGATCGTGCCCGCGCTGAACGAGGAGGCGGGCGTGCGCGCGGCGCTCGTGTCCCTGCTGCGCCAGGACTACCCCGACCTCCTGATCGTCCCGGTCAACGACCGCTCCACCGACCGCACCGGCGCCATTATGGACGAAATCGCCGCCGCCGCTCCCTCCTCCCCCGCCGCCGCCCCCGCCCTCGCCGCCCCCGGCCGCCCGCGCATCGTTCCCATCCACGTGCACGCCCTGCCCGCCGAGTGGCTCGGCAAGAACCACGCCAACCACCTCGGCGCCGGAGCGGCCCTGCGCGCGGGCGCCGAATGGCTGCTCTTCACCGACGGCGACGTGCAATTCTCCCCCGCGACGCTGCGTAAGGCGATTACCTGGTGCCGCGCCCGCGCGCTGACCCATCTCACGGTCGCCCCCGAACTCATCTACCACTCCTTCGGCGAGGCGATCCTGCTCACGACCTTCCTCATCCTCTTCGTGACGCGCTTCCGCCCGTGGTTCGTCGAACACCCGCGTGCGCGCGGCTACGTGGGCATCGGCGCCTTCAACCTGATCCGCGCCGACGCCTACGCGACGATCGGCGGCCATGCGCCGCTCGCGCTCACCGTGGCCGACGACGTGGCCCTGGGCAAGCTGGTGCGCGACGCCGGGCTCAAGCGCGGTTTCCTCGAGGGGACCGGCGAGGTCAAGGTCGCCTGGCAGCCCGACCTCCTCGGCATCGTGCGCGGCCTCTACAAGAACTGCTTCGCCGCGCTCGATTTCAGCCGGGCCAAGAGCGCCGTCACCGTGCTCTTCGTGCTCTTCGCGACCGTGCTCCCGTTCCTGCTGCCGGCGCTGACCACCGGCCCGGCGCGGATCGCGGCGTCCGCGGCACTCGCCTGCCTGGTGACGGTGTACGCGGGCGCGGCGGCGATCATCGGCCGGCCGCCGGCGGTCGCGCTCGCGGTCGGCGCGTGCGCGTGGTTCGGCGGCCTGCTCATGGCCTGGACCGTCGCGGCTTCTACGGTGATTACCTTGCGGCAGAAGGGCGTGGTGTGGCGCGGCACGCACTACCCGATGGCGCTGTTGCGGGCGCGGCAGGTGCGGGTGTGACGGCGGCCGGCGGACGGTGGGCGGCGGACGGTGGGCGGTGAGGGGGGCGGATCGTCAGCGATTCCGCTGCAGCGGCGGGCGGTCGGCGGTCTGGCGGGTGAGCCCCGAGGTGGCGAGGGCGATGACCATGATGACGATCAGGACGATGATTAGCCAGCCGAAGTGGGCGAGCCGGGCGAACGGGGAATCCCAGTAGGAAGTGGCTTCGCCGGCATCGCGGCGGTCGCTCACGGACTGCATGGGCGGCACTCCTCGGCGCGGCGGCTCAGGGTTGGACCTGGGGGACGTTGGCCTGGAGGGCGTCGAGCGCGGGGTTGATGCCGCCCGCGCGATCGATCATCCGCTTCAGCGCCGAGCGCATCTCCGCGGTCGAGCAGATGGTGTCGTTGAACAGGCGGTAGAGGGTGCCGTTGTCCATCTTGCCCGAGGACGGGATCGCGTAGAACAGATCCTCGTAACTCGCCTTGGCGAGCGTGATCGTGTCGGTCCCGTCCGAGACGGAAAATTCGGTGTCGGACACTTTGCGGACGTTCATGCGCGGCTCCGGGATCTCAGGTGGGGGGGGGGGAATTCACGGGCGTCACTGTAGCGCGGGCGGAGCGCGAAGTCAAGAAACGGACATGCGCCGCGACGGCTTGCCGCCGGCGCCCGACCGGAGTAGAATCGCGGCCATGCGCGTCTTCGCCCTCAGCGATCCGCACCTCGGGACCCGCGTCGACAAGCCCATGGACCGGTTCGGTCCCCACTGGGTCGAGCATCCGCGTCGAATCGCCGAGAACTGGCGCGCCGTCGTCCGGCCCGAGGACCTGGTCCTGGTCCCGGGGGACATCTCGTGGGCCATGCGCCTCGAGGAGGCCCAGGCGGACCTCGCGCTCCTCGGCGCCTTGCCGGGGACGAAGGTCCTGCTGCGCGGCAATCACGACTACTGGTGGCAATCGATCGGCAAGGTGCGGAGCGCGCTGCCGCCGGGGATGTTCGCGCTGCAGAACGACGTCGTCCGCGTCGGACCGGTCGCGATCTGCGGCACGCGCGGCTGGACCTTGCCGGGGACGCCGGGCTACGCCGAAGCGGTCGACGGTCCGCTGGTCCGGCGCGAAGCCGAACGGCTCGCGCTTTCGCTCCGGCTGCTCCCGCCGCCGGCGGAAGCGGCGCAGCGCCTGGCGATCTTCCATTACCCGCCGCTGCCGGTGGACGGCGGCGCCTCGCCCTTCGGCGCCGCGCTCGAGGCCGCCGGGATTCCGCTCGCCGTGTACGGCCACCTGCACCGCGCCGCTCCGCCCGCACATGACGTCGCCCCCGCCGCGGACGCCCTGGTCGCCGCCGGGGATGAGCGGCCGCCGCTCTCCGGCCTGGTGCGCGGGGTTCGCTACGTGAATGCGTCGTGCGATTACATCGACTTCACGCCGCTCTTCCTCCTCGAAGCCTGAGCGCGGGCCTCACTCCGCCAGCAGCTCCGGCACGGTCACGGCCGCCAGCCCGCGTTCGTGCAGAACCGGCAGCACGCGTCGCACGGCGGATACGGTTTGTCCCCGATCACCGCCCGACGTTGTGCGGTCGCCGTCGTGCAAGAGGAGGATCGCGCCCGGCGCCGCCGCGGAGAGGAGCGCCTGCGCGATCCGCTCCGCGCCGGGCCGCCGCCAGTCCCACGCCATTCCCGACCAGAGCACGGTGGTCAGCCCGCGCGCCCGCGCCGCCGCAAGCACCCGGGGGTCGCGGAAACCGTAGGGCGGGCGGAAGAGTTCGGGTGGACGCCCGATGAGGTCGGCGAGCAGCTCCTGCGTGCGGTCGATCTCCGCGCGGATCGCCCGCGCCGGCAGGCGCACGAGCGCGCGATGGCTCCAGCCGTGGTTGCCGATCGCGTGCCCGGCGGCGGCGATGCGCCGGATCAGCTCCGGGTGCGCCGCGGCGTTCGCGCCGCACACGAAGAAGGTCGCGCGCGCCTCCGCGGCCGCGAGCGCCGCCAGGAGGGCGTCGGTGTGGGGCGGGTTGGGGCCGTCGTCGAAGGTGAGGGCGAGGCGCGCGCGCTGCGCGGGCCCGCGCACGACGGCCGGGCCGAAGAGCTGTGCGCCGGGTGCGACCGCGCCCCAGGAGAGGAGTCCGAGCCAGCCGCAGGAGAGGCCGGCGCCCGCGCCGATCGCGGCACTGCTCAGGTCGGCACCGGAGAGGGCGAGCGCCGCGCCCCCGCCTGCGGCCAGCGGCGCGCCGCCGAGCAGGGCCAGGTTCATGCAGTACGCTCCGGCGGCGCCGCCGTGCCACTGACCACGCCCGCACCCGCGCGGTCCCCCGCCGCAGCACTCGTGGGGTCCGCCCCCGCGCGCTCCCCCGCCCCCGCCGCAGCAATCGCAGGGCCCGCACCCGCGCGCTCCCCCTCCCCCGCCGCAGCGGGGGAGGGCAGGGGAGAGGGCAGGTCCGCACCATCCACGCCTTCCGCACCCGCCCCTGCGCGCGCCGCTCTTCCGCCGCTCCACACCGACGTCAGCACCGCCGGGGCGCACGCCGCCGCCGTGACCAGGAAGGCGGTGCGCCAGGCGGCCACGAACTCCTCCGGGTGCGCGCCGCCGCCCGCGGGCAGGGTCGGGTTCACCCCCGGCAGGTGCCGGTTGAAGACCGCCACGAAGACCGCCACCGGCAGGAAGATGCCGATGGCCATGCCGAGGTTGCGCATCGTCGCCAGCGTGCCGGCCGCCACTCCCAGGCGCTCGCGCGGCACCGCCGCGAAGAGCGTGCTCGAATTCGGCGCCTGGAAGAGCGCATGCCCGAGTCCGAGCGCGGCGAGGGCGACGCCGAAGGGCCAGGAGCGCGTGTCGCGATCGAAGCAGGCGAGGGCGACGAGCACGCCGATGATGATGGCCATGCCGACCGACGAGAGGAGGCGGCTGCCGATGCGGTCGGAGAGGAGCCCGGAGAGCGGCGTCACGGTGCCCATGACGAGCGGCATGAGCGCGAGCAGGAGGCCGATGCGCGCCTCCTTCTGCTCCGCCAGCGTGCGCAGGAAATTCGGGGTGAGGAAGAGCGCGGCGAAGACCGCGACGTACGAGAGAAAGGTGCCGATCGCGGCCAGGGTGAAATCGCGGTTGCGGAAGAGGCCGAGGTCGAAGATGGGCTGGGGCGCGCGCGCTTCGAGCCCGAGGAAGGCGGCGAGGAGGGCGAGTCCGGGGAGGAGCGTCGCGAGCACCGGCGTGGCGGTCAACGGGCGGAGCGCCTTGATCTCGGCGACGGCGAGGTCGAGCCCGACCAGGAGCAGGCCGACGCTGAGCACGAGGCAGACGGCGCCGGGGAGATCGAAGTCGGCGCGGCTGCCGGTTCCCGGGCGGCCGGCGCGCAGGACCCGCCAGGCGCGGACCGAGCCGAGGAGTCCGATCGGCAGGTTCAGGAAGAAGACCCAGCGCCAGCCGAGGTACTGGCAGACGAGACCGCCGACCGGCGGCCCGGTGAGCACGCCGACGCCGACGATGGAGCCGACGATGCCGAGCGCCTTGCCGCGCTCGCCGGCGGGAAAGGCCTCGAGCAGGATGGCCGGGCCGGTGGCGAAGAGCAGCGCGGCGCCGATGCCCTGGAGGATGCGGAAGGCGACGAGCTGGGGGATCGAGACGGCGAGTCCGCACAGCGCCGAGCCTGCGGTGAATACCGCAAACCCAAGGGTGTAGGGCAGGCGGCGGCCGGTGAGGTCGGAGAGGCGTCCGCAGGCCAGGAGAAGGGCGCTGACGGTGATCAGGTAGGCCGTGGAGACCCACTGGACGGTGTCGATGGGCTCGTGGAACGCGCGCTGCAGGGTCGGATTGGCGACGTTCATGACGCTGTTGTCGAGCGCGCTCATGAAGGTCCCGAGTCCGACGAGGCGCATCGCCGTCCATTTGGGCAGGCCGGGGGGGGCGGGCGGGGCGTCGCTCGGGTCCATCTCGACCCCTCCTTGCGGCGGGCGGAAGGCGCGGGGCGTTCCGGATCGGGGCGCGTAGTATACGGGCCGGCGTCGGAGGTGTCAAACTCACCGGGGAAGCGGTGTACATGTCCGGTAGTGCGGACGCGCTCGTCCCCTCCAGCGCCGCCCCGGCGCGCAGCGTACCGGGCGGCCTCGGCCGGCGCACCGTGGCGGCGCTACGGCGCCCCGGTCGTGCTCGTACTCGTACTCGTACTCGAACGCCCAGGGCATTCGAGTACGAGTACGAGTACGAGTACGAGATACGACGGAGGCCAAGACCGCGATGCATGCGACCGCCGTGGTCGTGATGCACGACCCGACAGGCACCCGCGGCGTCGGACCTCCGCGCCTCCCGGGCTACGGCGCGGCCTTGAAAAACGTTGATTCCGCCGCGCGCGCGGACCTATAATCCGGCTCTCCGATCCTGGCCACGCAGCTTGCAATACCGGTAGCTCGAGGACGTGATGAGCGCGAACGAGGAGAACCTCTTCGGGAATATCGCGGTCTCGCGTCGCTGGGTCACCCGCGAGCAGTTGGACGAGTGTCTGCGCGCGCGCGAAGAGCTCGCCAAGAAGGGCGGCCCGCCGCCCCCCTCCATCGGCGCCCTCCTGGTCGACAAGGGCTTCCTGACCGCCGACAAGGTCCAGATCATCCTGATCGCTCAGGGAAAGACCTTGCTCCAGTGCCCGGAGTGCTCCGTCCGCTACACCGTCATCGGGTTCCAGTCGGGCAAGAAGGTCGCCTGCAAGAAATGCGGCTCCGTCCTCGGCCCGCTCCCGGCCAACAGCCCCATCGACTCCGTCGACGTCATCGACCTCTCGGGCCCGGTCAAGCCGATGCGCACCGAGCTCAACCCCCTCGTGGGCCAGCTCCTCGGCGGCGTGCGCATCAAGAAGGAACTCGGCTCCGGCGGCATGGGCTCCGTCTTCCTCGGCCACCACGAAGCCCTCGACAAGGACGTCGCGGTCAAGCTGCTCGCCCCCGCCCTCGCCAACGACAAGCAGTACACCGAACGCTTCATGCGCGAGGCGCGCACCGCCGCGAAGGTCGAGCACGGCAACATCGTGCAGGTCTTCAACGTCGGCAAGGAGGGCGACAAGTACTTCATCGTGATGCAGTTCGTCGACGGCCAGAGCCTCGCGGATATCCTGCGCCAGCGCCGCCGCCTCGGCGTGCTCGAAGCGACCCGCTACATCAAGGAATCCGCGCGCGCCCTCGATGCCGCCCACAAGAAGGGCATCATCCATCGCGATATCAAGCCCGACAACATCATGCTCACCAAGGACGGCGTGGTGAAGGTCACGGACTTCGGCCTCGCGCGCCCCGCCGAAGGCGAGTCCCAGGTCTCGCTCGCCGGTCAGGTCCTGGGAACACCCTACTACATGGCGCCGGAGCAGTGCGAGGGGCGCAAGGTGGACGGGCGCGCCGACCTCTACTCGCTCGGCGTCACCTACTACCATCTGGTCACCGGCACCTGGCCCTTCACCGGCGACAACACGATGGCGATCCTGATGAAGCACATCCGCGAACCGATTCCGGACCCCCGGAAGCTGCTCGCGGAGCTGCCCGAGCCGGTGTGCAACGTGATCACCAAGTTGCTGCAGAAGCGGCCGGAGCAGCGCTATCAGGTGGCCGACGACCTGGTACGGGACCTGGAGCAGATCGAGTGGGTGGCGGGTGCGGGGGGCGGCGACCCCGGGGCGGTCGCCGGCGCAGGCGCCGCGGGCGGGGTTCCGGGTGCGGGCGTGCGCTCCCCCTCCGGTCCGAACGCGCCGGTCACCCCGTCGATGGCGCGCTTCCCGACGCCGGGGCCGATGCCCGCCGCGGTGGGCGTGACGCCGGGCAGCGGCGTGCATCCGGCGGGCGCGCGGCCGGGGAGCGGGCTGCATCCGCTGGGGGCGGTTCAGGTCTCCGGGTTGCAGGGCGGGCCCGCCGGCACCGGCGTCGCCGTCGCGGGCCGCGTCGATACCCCCCTGCCGGTCCGGGATACCCGCGTCACCACCTCCGGGCCGGTCATGGCCGTGGGCGGCGCCCTGGCGACCGGCGCGGCGACCGGCGCCGCGCCCCTGCCGGCGGACCCCGCCGTCGCGGTTGCGGCCGCCGGCTCCCCCGCCGCTTCGGCCCCCGAACCGCCGGCCAAGGGCGTGCCGATCATCCCGATCGTGGTCGTCGTCCTGCTGCTCGCCGCCGTCGGCGTCGGCTTCGTCATCCTCAGTGGCCACAGCAACGCCGAAGCCAAGCAGGCTCTCGAAGAGATGCGGAAGTACAAGGGCAAGAATCCCGGCGACGACCATGGCATCATCGAGCGCTGCCTGGAGCTGGTGCGCAAATTCCCCGGCACGCCCGAAGCCTCCGCCGCCGAAAACGAGGCCGATGCGCTGCGCGGCGATCCCTATCGCGAGCTGGAGAAGAAGTTCTTCCGCCTGGATCTCCAGGGCACGGCGGCCGAGTTCGCGGAGTTCCGCAAAGCGCTCGACGACAGCACCTACCTCGACTACTGGGAAAACTACCGGGACAAGCGCAAGGAATGGTACGGCGAAGTCGACAAGCGCCAGCGCGAGGCGTGGAAGACGTTGAAGCCGGCCATCCTCAAGCAGCTCGCGGATCCGAAACAGAAGGAAGCCGGCAAGGCGGCGCTCAACGACGTCCTGGCCCGCTTCAGCCTGGCCGATGTCCTCGACGAGGCGAAGCTCCTGCGTCGATAGGCCCACCGGACCCG
>JACRIP010000074.1 GCA_016220045.1 Planctomycetota bacterium | reverse complement strand
TGGCGGGGCGGACACAGGGGTTCGCCCTACCAGGGGCCGTGGCTGGGCGTAGGGGCGGACCCCTGTGTCCGCCCCGGGGTGGCCCGGCCGACAACGCTTGCCCCCGGCTCTGGAGGCAGAACCACCAACCCGCGTAGCGTTGTCCTGTGCTGGGCCGGCCGGGCGCCTATTTCGCCGGCGCGCCGCCGCCTCCCCCGGCCGCGGCGGCCGCCGCCTTCAGCGCCTCCAGTTTTTCCTGCATCTGCTTGCGCATCTCCGCGCCCCTCGGCATCTTGCCCATGAGGCCGGAGAGCCCGCCGAACGCTTCCTCGAAAAGCCCGACGTCCTTGGTCTTCTCGGCCAGGTCGGCCAGGAGCGACCAGAAGGCCGTCGCCGCCTGGTCCTTCACCGGAATCCGACCCGCCTGCTTCATCGCCAGGAACTTCGCGGCCCATTGCGCCTGCCGCTCCTGCGCCTCCTGCTGGCTCTGCGGCTGGCCGCCCGCGGTCACGATCTCCTGCACCTCGTGGTCCGCGCAGACTCCGCGCCAGCGCGCCTGCCGTTCCGCCGAGAGTTCCCCCAGCCCCTTGAGCTTCGCTTCGGCCTCCGCGACCTTCACCTGATCCAGGTCCACCTGGAGGATCAGCGCGTCCTGCGCCGCCCCCGCGTCGCCCGCCGCCCCCTGCTTGCCCAGTTCGCGCACGCGCCGCAGATCCGCCAGCACCGCCGCGTAGCGCGCCAGCGCGGGCGCCGCCGCCGGATTCCCCGCGAGCTTCGCCGAGAACGTCTTCAGGCATTCCTCGTAGACTTCCACGTCCCCCGCGCGCTGCGCCGCGTCGGCCACGCCGTTCCAGAAGGGGAAGCTCGCGCGCTCGTCGGTCGGCACGCGGCCCGCTTTCTTCATCTCGTAGAACTTCTGCGCGATCGCCCGCTGCCCTTCGACGGTGCGCATTCCCGGCCCCGCCGCCTGCATCACCTCCATGACCTCGCCGGTCGCCAGCGCCGCGTTCAGGCGCGCCTCCTGCTCGGGCGTCGGCTTCCCGAGCTCCGCGAGTTTCGCGCGCGCGGCCTCGGGCTTCATCCGCCCGCCCTCGACCTCGTCGATCAAGAGGTCGATGCGCGCGCCGACGTCGCCGGACTCGGCCTTCTTGCGCGTTTCGAGCTGCTGGCGCACGCGCCGGAGGGTCTCGGCGAACCCCTCCACGGTCCGCGGACCCGCGTGCGCGGCGAGCACCGCCCCCTCGGCGTCCATCATCACCAGGTAGGGGAATCCCCTGCCCCCCTTCTCCTCCAGCAACGTCTGGTACGGGTCCGTCGCGATGCGCGACGTGATATGGCAGAAGAGAACGACCTGTTCGGCAAACTTCGGAAACGCGCTGTCACCGAGGGCGCCGCCCTCGAGCGCGTGGCAGGGGGGTCAGGGCGAATAGGAACGGGTGAAGTAGGCGAAGATCGGCTTGCCCGAGCTCTTCGCTTCGGCGCGCGCCTTGTCGTAGTCGGTGAACCACGGGGCCTGCTTGAGGAAGGCCGATTGCAGCTTCTGGTCGCGCTTCTGCTCCAGGGTCTCCTCGGCGCGCACGCGGGGCGCGGCGATCGCGACCAGGAGCGCAACCAGCGCGCCGGCCAGGATGTTTCGGGGCACGGGGTCTCCTTTCACGGGAACTGCGATCCCGGATCTGGGGGGGGAATTGTGAGAAGGGCCGATTCTAGCGCGGCGCGGCGCGCGCGACCAGGGAATTGCGGCGGCCCGGCGGCGCGTGCATGGTAAAATGCGCCGCGCATCGGACTCCCCTCACCCGCGGAGCGAGGCGACCGCCCATGGCCGATTTTCGCGAACCCGTCCAGCTCGGCCGCACCGGACTGCGCGTCGGCCGCCTGGGAATCGGCGCCTCATACGGTGTTTCCTGCAAGTCGCTGGAGGCCGCCTTCGAGCGCGGCGCGAACTACTTCTACTGGGGCTCGATCCGGCGCGCGGGCATGCGCGACGCGGTGCGCGCCCTGGCGCCGCGGCAGCGGGACCGGCTGGTGGTGGCGGTGCAGTCCTTCGCGCGCTTCGGGCCGCTCGTGAAGTGGAGCGTGGGGCGCGCGCTGCGAGCCCTCCGTCTCGACTACGCGGACGTGCTGATCCTCGGCTGGCACGACCGGCCGCCCGGCGCCGGCGTTCTGGACGCCTGCGCGGAGCTGAAGGCCGCCGGCCGGATCCGCCACGTCGCGGTCTCCTGCCATCACCGGCCGCTCTTCGAGACCTACATCAAAGACCCTAGGTTCGACGTGCTCATGGCGCGCTACAATGCGGCGCACCGCGGCGCGGAGCGCGAGATCTTCCCGCATCTGCCGCCGGCGGGCGGGCCCGGCGTGACGACCTACACGTCGACGCGCTGGGGGTACCTCGTGGACCCGAAGAAGACTCCGCCGGGCGAGCGCGTGCCGCGCGGGCGCGACTGCTACCGTTTTGCGCTCTCCGCCCCGCACGTGCATGTCGCGCTGTGCGGGCCGCGGGACGCCGCCGAGATGGACGAGGCGCTGGCCGCCCTCGACGCGGGCCCGATGACGGAGGAGGAGCTGGCCTGGATGCGCCGGGTCGGCGACGCCGTGCGCGGCGGGACGATGTCGATTTTCCGGTAGCCGGCGAGAAGCGTGAGTTCCGCCCCTGAGGCTGTGGCGTCCCCCAGCCTCGTTTTCGTACTCGTACTCGTACTCGTACTCGTACTCGGGCGCGGGCGCGGGCGCCCTGGGCGTACGAGTACGAGCACGACGGCGGCGAAGGTCATGCGGTCCCTGCGCTTGGTCCCATGGCCGCGATTCCTGTCAGCGAGAGGCGCCTTGCATGCCGACTTCCGCCTTCGACCCGAACGCCGCGGCCGCCTGCGACGGCATCTACGGTCTCCCCCATACCCGGGAGGAGGCCGAGTTTGTCGTGGTGCCGGTGCCCTTCGACGCGACCACCAGCTACCGCGACGGCGCGCGTCACGCGCCCGCGGCGATTCTCGAAGCCACCTATCAGATCGATCTCTACGACCTCGATTTCGGCCGGCCCTGGCAGCGCGGCATTCATCTGCTCGACGTCGCCCGCGGTCCGGCGCGCCGGATCGCCCGCTGGAATGCTGAGGCGCGGCGGCTGGCGGAGCCGATTCTCGACGCCGGCGGGCGGATTGCGGGCCGGCCGCGCCTGGAGCGCGCCCTCGCGCGCGTCAACCGGCTCTGCGGCGGGATGAACCTGCTGGTCGAGCAGACGGTACGGGGAATCCTGGAGCAGGGCAAGACGGCGATCGTGCTCGGCGGCGACCATTCGACGCCCTTCGGCGCGATCGCGGCCTATGCGGCGCGCCATCCCGGGCTGGGCGTGCTGCACGTGGACGCGCACGCCGACCTGCGGCTGGCGTATGAGGGGTTCACCTGGAGCCATGCGAGCATCATGCGCAACGTGGTGTCGCGGCTGGGCGGCCCGCGCGGCGTGGCGGCGCTGGTCCAGGTCGGCATTCGCGATTTCGGGGAGGACGAACTGACGGAGATCCGGCGCCCGAAATTGAAGACCGAGGCGCGGATTTCGACCTTCTTCGACGGGGAGCTGGCGGCGGCGCGCGGGCGGGGGAAGAGCTGGGCGGCGCTGGCGCGGTCGATCCTGGCGCGGCTGCCGCGGCGCGTGTACGTGAGCGTGGACATTGACGGGCTGGACCCGAAGCTCTGTCCCGACACCGGGACGCCGGTGCCGGGCGGGCTGGAATTCGCAGACCTGACGGAACTGTTGCGGGCGGTGGTGCGTTCGGGCCGGCGGATCGTGGGGTGCGACCTGAACGAGGTCGCGCCGAATCGGGCGGCGCGGCGGGAGGACTGGGGCGGCGACTGGAACGCGAACGTGGGGGCGCGGGTGCTGTACAAGCTGATCGGCGCGGTGGCGGCAAGCCGGGGCGGAGGGGTCAGGGCGTAGGGGGTAGGGTGTAGGGGTCAGGGGCCAGGGATCAGGGACGAGGCGGTAGGGATCGAAGGGGGCTGGTCAGGGGCCGGGAGGAAGAGACCAGACGTAACCTACTTTCCCTCTCCCCCCTGCCCCCATTCCGCCAGCGGACGCAGCGCCGCGGCCGCCGGCGCCGGGCGGTCGGCGCGGGCGAGCCAGACCGCGATGCGCGTCGCGCCCGCCGGCAACGCCAGCCGCAACGTCAGCTTGCGCACCCCCGCGTTCGCGTTCTCCGGCGCCGGCCCGGCCGCCGGCTCTACCACGGTCCACGCCGCGCCCGCCGGCTCGACCACGATCGCATGCCAGACCTTCCCCCCCTGCCGCAGCTCCGCGCGCCGCCCGTCCGCGCCGAGCGCCACCTCCGCCCGCGTGTGCATCTGCCACACCGCCTCGACCGGTCGCGCCGCCGCCAGCTCGTCCTGCACCAGCACGTCCCGCCGCGCCCGCAAGGCCACCCCGCGCCGCGCCCGCACGCCCGTCTCCTCCTCCCACGCTGCCGCCAGATCCGCTACGGCGAATGCCTCATCCGGCGCCGAACCGAAGGCCACGATCGGCGCGCGCGCCCGCCCCCAGTGGTTCTTGCCGTCGATCACCAGGGTGTTGTGCCCCACGGTCTTCAGGCGATAGTACTTCCCCTTGCCGCCGGTGAAGTAGTGCGGCAGCGCATAGTCGTCGCGCCCGAGATCGAGCGCCCAGCGCCGGCCGTCGCCGTCGAGCGTGAACGTCCCGAGGTCGAGGTGGGAGTGGTTTTCCGAGTTGTCGCCGCCCTTGAAGCCGACGTAGACCGCCGCCGGATCCTCCCAGGCCGAACGCAGGAAGGCGACCTCGATGCCGCGGTAGTGGACGTCGAGCGGCAGGCCGGCGGCGCGCGGCCCCACGCGCTCCGGCGAATACCAGAGCAGGTCGCCCGCGCCGCCCGTCGCGTGCGCCGCCGCGAAGTCCGCGTAGACCGGACGGCCGGCGGCGCGCGCGAACCAGAACATCTGCGGCGCCGCGCGCACCGAGGACTC
>JACRIP010000520.1 GCA_016220045.1 Planctomycetota bacterium | reverse complement strand
GAAGCGGAGCCCGCGTTCGGGCCGGACGCGGCCGACGAAGCGCCGGGCGCCGGCGCTGCGGCGGGCGCGCCGGCCGCGCCGGGGACCGTCGCGGCCCCGCCGCCGCGCGTCGGACGCAGCGAACCCGCGTTGACCACCTATCTCGCCGGCGTCGCGGTCGTCCTCTTGCTCCTGGCGGGCCGCGTCGGCCTGGCGCAGACCTGGGGCCGGCGCCGCGGCCTGACCGCCTCCTCGGCGATCCGCCTGCTCGGCCAGCGCAACGTCGGCCCCGGCGCTTCCGTGTGCCTCGTCGAGGTGGGCGCCCGCATCCTCCGCCTCGGCTTGCACCGGGAAGGCATGGTCTTCCTCGGCGAAGTCGCCGACGCCGCGGAAGTCGCCGCGCTGCGCGCGCAGTGCCGCGCCGCCGCGGCCGGTCCGGACAGCTTCGGCAGCGTGCTGCGCGACGCCGTGCGTGCCTTCGAGGGCGCGCCCGCGCACGAACAACGGCGCAGCGAGACGCTCGAGGCCCTGCGCGCCGAGATCGGCCGGATTCACGGAGTCGTCGGCTCGTTGCGCGAATCGCTCGGGTCCGCACCCGAGGAACCGGCCGCGCCGGAAACCGCTCCGGCGGAGGCCCCGGCCCGCGGCGCGGCGGCGCCGGAACCCCCGTTCGCGTCCGAACCCGAACTCGAACCCGTTGCGCCGCTCCTGGGCGGCGGACGGTGGTCCTAGCGCGACAACGCCGATCGCCGCCCCAGGCACCGTTGATTGGCCATCCGGCTCGTTCGTAGTTCCGCCTTCAGGCGGAACGATGGGCCAATGGCGATTCGTCTGCGGCGTAGGCTCCGCCTGAAGCGGCGGTCGCAAGAGGCAACGATCCGTGGCCCTTCGGTGCAGGCCTTCCGGCCTGCGCCGCGAGGTCTCCGGCGCCGGAGTCCCGCGGGGCTGGCCCGATCTCCAGAACGAGGCCTTCTCGCCCGAATCGGCCTGACCCGACCGCCCCTGAAGACGGAACTGCGAACGAGCCCGGTGGCTGCCCCCGCGG
This sequence comes from Planctomycetota bacterium, assembly GCA_016220045.1. GTDB lineage: Bacteria > Planctomycetota > MHYJ01 > WSZJ01 > JACPWG01 > JACRIP01. Next base: position 5,484 of record JACRIP010000520.1, on the reverse strand, counting down.
GCTGCATCGAAATCCTGGAATCGCCCTACTCTCCGTACCTGCGCGCCCCTGCGCACTCTGCATAAGGGAATGGCCCCGTGCTGCGGATTCGGCCTCTGCTCTCTATTATCGGCATTTTCTGCGCCGTGCTGGCGTGCGCGCCGGCCACCGCCCGCGCCGAGGGACTGATCCCGACCTGGGGGGGCTGGAGCCGCTCCGAGAACCCGCAGGAGGTGGCCACCACGGTCGAGGTCGTGCTCTTCTTCACCCTGCTCTCGCTCGCCCCCGCCCTCCTCGTGCTCATGACCTCCTTCACCCGCATCATCATCGTGCTCTCCTTCCTGCGGCGCGCGCTCGCGACCCAGGACCTGCCCCCGACTCCGGTGCTGACCGGAGTGGCGCTCCTCCTCACCTTCCTGGTGATGGCCCCGGCGCTCGCGGAAATGAAGGAACAGGCGGTCGCGCCCTACCTGAACGGCGAAATCACCCAGGCCAGCGCGCTCGAGCGCGGGCTGGTCCCGCTGCGCAAGTTCATGTTCACCCAGGTGCGCGCGAAGGACCTCAAGCTGGTCGTCGAATTGTCCGGCACCGAGGCGCTCCACGCCGAGGGCCTGCGCCGGGCGGATGTCCCCACCACCGTGCTCACTACCGCCTTCGTGCTGAGCGAATTGCGGCGGGCCTTCGTGATGGGCTTCGCGCTCTTCCTACCATTCCTGGTGATCGACCTGGTGGTGGCCTCGACGCTGATCTCGCTCGGCATGTACATGCTTCCCCCGGTGCTGGTGTCGTTGCCGTTCAAGCTCCTGCTCTTCGTGCTGGTGGACGGCTGGCACCTGCTCGTGGGGTCGCTGATCAAGAGTTTCGCCGTCGCCTGACGCGGCCGAGGTACGCATGCAGCCGGATGCCCTGGGAATCGCGGTGGACTTTGCGCGCGAGGCGCTGGTGCTGGCGGTGCTCCTGGCGCTGCCGCTGCTCGGCGCCGGCCTGGTGATCGGGCTGGCGGTGAGCGTGCTCCAGGCGGCGACGCAGGTGCAGGAAACCTCGCTCGGGTTCTTGCCCAAGCTGCTGGCCGTCGCGGCGACGCTCTTCATGATCCTGCCCTGGATGCTCGGGGCGCTCACCGACTACGCGACGGGGCTCTTCCGCGCGCTCGGCGAGCGCTGGCTTTTCTGAAGCGAGTGAGCTTATGGCGGCCTCGCTGGAGCTGGTGGACTGGAGCGCGGGCCAGCTTCGGGGATTCGCCCTGGTCTACGCGCGGGTCGCGGCGCTCCTGGTGACGGCGCCGGGGTTCGGCCAGCCGGTCGCCCCGGCGCGACTGCGGCTCGCCCTGGCGCTGGGCGTCGCGCTCGTGCTCGCACCCGCGCTCGGCCTCGGACCGCTCGACGGCGGGCCCGGCGACCTGGCGGCGGCGCTGGCGCGCGAAGCGCTGCTCGGCGCCGCGCTCGGACTCGGCGTGACCGCGATGATGGCCGGCGTGCGCCTCGCCGGCGTCGTGCTCGACCAGGCCGGCGGCTTCGGCCTCGGCGGCGCGCTCGACCCGAACCGGGAAGACGGCGAAGGCCCGCTCGGGCGCTTCCAGGCGCTGGTGGCGCTCCTGGCCTTCGTGCTCGTGGACGGCCATCACCTGCTCTTGAACGGGTTGGCCGCGAGCTTCCGCGCGATCCCGCCCGCGGGCGTGCGTTTCGACGCCGCCGGGGCGACGCTGCTCGCCGACGGCGCGGTCGGGCTGGTCTTCGACGTGGCGCTGCGCGTGTGCGCGCCGCTCCTGGGCGCCGCGCTGGTGGCGACCTTGACCCTGGCGCTGGCGGCCAAGGTCGTGCCCGAGCTGAACGTGTTCCTGCACGGCGCTCCGGTGCTTGCCCTGGTGGGGCTGGCGGCCTTCGCCCTGGTGCTCCCGGTCGTGACCGGCACCGTGGCGCAACTCGCCGGCGAGCTGCCGCACGGCATCGAAGGCGTGCTCCGGGCTTTCAAGTAGCAGGGAATGACCGATGGCCGAAGACCGCAACCAGGCCCCGAGCGCGCGCAAACGCGAAGAAGCGCGGCGCGCCGGCCGCGTGGCGCGCAGCAGCGACCTGGTGGGCGCGGTCGTGCTCCTCGGCGGACTGCTGCTCTTGCGCGCGACCGGCGGCGAGGCGGTCGGCGCCCTCTCGGCGCTCCTGGTCGACGGGTTGAGCGCCGGTGCGCTGCCGGACGACGCCGCGGGCGTGCTCGACGCCGGGCGCGCGGCCGCGGGCATCGGCCGGGTGGCCTGGGCCTCTGCCCCGTTCGCGCTCGGGCTCGTCGCCGTCGCGCTCGCGATCAATCTGCTGCAGGTCGGGATCCTGTGGAGTGCCGAGGCCGTGGCGCCGGACGCGAGTCGCCTTGACCCGGGCGCCGGGCTGGCACGGATATTCTCGGCGCGGAGCGCGGTGCGCGGCCTGGCTTCGCTCCTCAAGGTCAATCTGCTGGTGGCGGTCCTGGTGCTGACGCTGAGCGGCGAATTCGGCCGGCTGCCGGCGCTGGGGTCGCTGCCGGCGCGCGACGTGGGCGCGGCCTGGGCCGCCCTGGCCTTCAGCGCCGGGATCACGGGCGCGGGCGCGCTGCTCGCCCTCGGGCTCCTGGATTATCTGTACCAGTGGTGGGAGCACGAGCGCGCCCTGCGCATGACCCCGCAGGAGGCGATCGAGGAGATCAAGCTGCTGGAGGGCGATCCGCAGGTGAAGGAACAGCGCCGGCGGGCGCGCCGCTCGGTCGCCGTGCAGGGCCTGGTGGCGGCGGTGGACGGAGCGCTCGCCGTGCTGCGTGCGGCGCACGGTCCGGCGATCGCCCTGCGGCACGATGCGGCCTCCGGCCTGCTGCGCGTGGCCGCGAAGGGCGACGGGCTGCTCGCCGAACGCCTGACGGCGCGGGCGCGCGAGCACGGCGTGCCGGTGATCGAGGCCGATCCGCTGGTGCGCGCGCTCTACCGGGCCGTGGAGGCGGGCGACGACGTGCCCGCCGCGCACTATCGGGCGGTGGCGGCGCTGGTGGCGCCGGGCATCGCCGTGCGGCGCCGCGCCGCCGGCGCCCACGGCCTCGCCCAGGGCGCGACCGCCTCCCTGGTACCGTCCGGGAATCGGACTGAGTGAGAACGATCGCCATGGAACTGGCGCTGCCGAGCGAAGCGACAAGTCAACGCGTCGAGCGCAACCTGGACCTCGTCCTGGTGACGGGGATCCTCGGCATCCTCATCGGCGTGTTCGTGCCGTTGCCCACCTTCGTGGTGGACACGCTGCTCGTCGGCAGCATCGCGCTGAGCCTCCTGGTCCTGATGACCGCCGTCTACCTGCGCGAGCCGCTGGAGTTCGCTTCGTTTCCGGCGTTGCTCCTGCTCGTGACCGCGTTCCGGCTGGCGCTCAACATCGCCACCACGCGCCTCATCCTCTCGGACGCCGGGCGCGAGGGGACGCTGGCCGCCGGACACGTGATCCGCGCCTTCGGGGAATTCGTCGCGGGCGCGGACGCCGTGGTCGGGTTCATCCTGTTCTCGATCATCATGATCGTCCAGTTCGTGGTGATCACCAAGGGCGCAGGGCGCATCGCCGAGGTCTCGGCGCGCTTCGCGCTCGACGCGCTGCCGGGCAAGCAGATGGCCATCGACGCGGACCTGGCGAACGGCGCGATCCCGGAGGCGGAGGCGCGCGAGCGGCGGACGCGGCTGGGACGCGAGTCCGATTTCTACGGGGCGATGGACGGCGCGTCGAAATTCGTGCGCGGGGACGCGATCGCGGGGATGCTGGTGGTCGGCGTGAACCTGCTGGCGGGCTTCCTGATCGGGTACCTGCGCTACGGGATGAGCCCGAGCGAGGCGCTGGGGGTATTCACCAAACTGACGATCGGCGACGGGCTGGTGACGCAGGTGCCGGCGGTGATCGTGTCGATCGCGGCGGGCCTGGTGGTGACGCGCGGCGCCTCGAGCGGGCGGCTGGGCCACGACGTGGTGGCGCAGGTCTTCACCTCGCAGCGCGCGCTGGTGGTCACGGCGATCTTCCTGGGGCTTTTGCTCTTGACCCCGCTGCCGAAGCTGCCGCTGGCGGGGGCGGGTCTGGCGGTCGGGTACATCGCGTATGCGCTGCGCGGCGTTGCGAAGCGCACCGAGGATCGCACGGAAGCGGCGCGCCGGTCGGCGGCGCCCCCGCGCGCGCCGGAGCGGCTCGACCAGCTTCTGCGCATCGACCCGATCGTGCTGGAAGTCGGGCGGCGCTGGGAGCCGATGACGCGGGCCGGCCGGGAGGGCTTCCTGGTGGACCGCATCGCGGCCGAGCGGCGCCGGCTGGTGACCGAACTGGGGTTCATCCTGCCGGGAGTCGTCTACACCTCGAATTACGAGCTGCGCGATGCCTACGTAATTCACCTGAAGGGAGTGCCGGTCGCCCGCGGCGAGGCGCATCCGGACCGGGTGCTGGCCGTGGCGCCGTCCGCGGGCGCGCCGCCGCTCGAAGGCGGGAGCGCGGGCCGCGACGAAGGGACCGGCCGGGCCGGGCTGTGGATCGCGCCGGAGCGGCGCGCGGAGGCCGACGGCAAAGGCTACGCCGTGTTCGACGGCCTGACCGTCGTCGTCGGGCACGTCGGCGCCGTCCTGCGGCAGAATGCGGCGGAACTGCTGACGCGCGAGGCGACGGCCGAATTGCTGGTCACGCATCGCGCGACGGCGAAGACCGTGGTCGAGGAGGTCGTGCCCGGACTCCTGAAGCCGGGCGAACTGCAGCGCGTCCTGCAGCTTCTGTTGCGGGAGAACGTGTCGATCCGCGACCTGGCGACGATCCTGGAAGCGCTCGGCGATCATGCGGCCCAGACCAAGGACGCGGAGCTGCTCGCGGAACACGCGCGCGCGGCCCTGGGGCGGGCGATCTGCGGGCCGCTGGCGGGCGCGGACGGCCGGCTGCACGTGGCGGTCGTGGGTCCGGACGCGGAGGCCCTGATCCAGCAGGCGCTGGTGACGGGCGAGCCGGGCCGGCGGCTGGCCCTCGCGGAAGAGCAGCGACGGGCCTGGGGCGAGCGCATCCGCGCGGAGCTCGACCGCCTGCCCGCCGCGCAGCCGGCGCGCGTGCTCCTGTGTTCGGCCGTGGTCCGGCGCGCGTTCCGCGAGCTGGCGGAGGACGCGGGCCTGAAACTTTCGGTGCTCGCCTACGAGGAGATTCCCGCCGGCCTGCGCTTCGAAACGCACGGCACGGTCATTCTGGATACAGTTGAAGCCTGAGGATGCGCGCCGGCGGCGGCCGACCCGCGGCATGGGCTGCGGGGCGACCGGCGCCGGGTTCCGGAGGGTACGGGTTCTACCGGAGAGTGAGGATGCGAGTGAAGAAGTATGAAGGGCGGACCCTTCACGAGGCCCTGCGCAAGGTCAAGGAGGACCTGGGGGATGACGGCGTCATCCTCTACACCTACCAGCCGCGGCAGAGCCGGTTCTTCCGCCTCTTCGGGGGCGGCCGCTGCATGATCTTCGCGACGCGCGAGGTGAGAATGCTCGGCGTGGCCCCGCGCGCG
>JACRIP010000067.1 GCA_016220045.1 Planctomycetota bacterium | reverse complement strand
TCCACCTCGACTTCCTGGCGAACCAGAAGACTCCCGCGGAAATCGAGGAGCAGGTCAGCCTCGAGAAGGAAATCGAGGGGATCTACAACAACTTCCGCGGGACCTTCGAAGGGCGGCGGGTCGCGGACAACGACATCGACGAAGTGCTCGGCCATGAGACCTATGGGGCGCGGCGGCGCGCGGCCTGGGAAGCCTCGAAACAGATCGGCGGGCAGGTCGCTGATAAGGTGAAACAATTAGTCCGGCTGCGCAACGCGTCGGCGCGCCGCCTCGGGTTCCGCGACGGCTACGCCTTCGGCCTGGCGCTGATCGAAATCGACGAGACCCGGCTTTTCGCCACCCTCGACAGCCTGCGCGCGCTCACCGACGAGCCCTTCCGCGCCGCCAAGGCCGAGCTCGACCGCGGACTCGCGGCGCGCTTCGGCCTCGCCTCCCCGGCCGAGCTGCGCCCCTGGCACTACGCCGACCCCTTCTTCCAGCGCGCACCCTCCGACCCCCGCGCCGACCTCGACCGGATCTACGCCGCCTCCGACCTCGTGGACCTGACCACCCGCACCTACGACGCCATCGGCATGGAAGTGCGCGATATCCTCGGTCGCAGCGACCTCTTCGCCCGCGAAGGCAAGTGCCAGCACGGCTTCTGCACCCACATCGACCGCGAGGGGGACGTGCGCGTGCTCTGCAACGTCGTCCCGAGCGAGCGCTGGATGGGCACGATGCTCCACGAATTCGGCCACGCCGTCTACGACAAGTTCCTGCCGCACTCCCTCCCCTTCCTGCTGCGCTCGCCGGCGCACAGCCTCTCCACCGAAGCGATCGCCGAGCTCTTCGGGCATCTCGCCCAGGACGCCGGCTGGCTGCGCGCCATCGGGCGATTCCCTGAGACGGAGATCACCCCGCTCGAGCCGGCGATCAAGGCCCACCTGCGGCTGGCCATGCTCGTCTTCGTGCGCTGGTGCCTGGTGATGACGCACTTCGAGCGCGACCTCTACGCGCAGCCGGACGCCGACGTGGATACGCTCTGGTGGGACTACGTCGAGCGCTTCCAGTTCGTGCGCCGCCCCGCGGACCGGCACGCGCCGGACTGGGCGGCCAAGCTGCACCTGGCTCTCGCGCCGGTCTACTACCAGAACTACCTGCTGGGCAACCTGATGACCGCGCAGGTGCGCGACCGGCTGGAGCGCGAAGCGGGCGGCGTGTACGGCGGCGCGCGCGCGGGCGAGTGGCTGCGCACGCGCATCTTCGCGGAGGGCGCCAAGCGGGAGTGGAACGCGGCGCTGGAATTCGCGACCGGCGAGCCGCTCAACCCCAAGTACTTCGTGGAGCGGTACGTGACGGCGTGAAGGCCCGCGCGAGCGTGGCGCCGGCAATCCGGACGTCGCCCGGTCAGAGCTTGAGGTAGATCCGGTTCTTCTCGAGCGTCCGCATCACGCCCCAGGTCACCGCAAAAAAAAGACCGAGGCCGAGGAGGACGAACCAGAGCGGGGCGTCGCGCGGAACGATGCTCTGCACGCCGGCCGCGATCGGCGAGTGGATCAGGTAGGCGAGCAGCGCATTCTGCCCCAGGGTCTCGAAGAGGCGGAGCCGGCGCGCGCCCAGGTCGCACACGAGCACGAAGGCCGCGTAGACGGCCAGCGACAAGCCGGCCCCAAAGGCGAGGTAGGACAGGCTGCCGGCCTTCTGGCTCATCGTCCACAGGTCCACCGGCCCGCCGGGCGGGACGAAGGGCGGCGCGGCCAACCACGCGCCGATCCCCGCCGGCAGCGGTTCCGCGGCGAGCGCGCGGGACACCGGGTTGAGGCAGGAAAGGGCATAGCCGCCCAGCATCAGCACCGCGCCCCAGACCATGAGCGGACGCACCGCGCCGCGCGCCCCCCGCGCCGCGATCGCGTCATAGGCCAGGGCCCCGGCCACGACCGGCACCGTCCAGGTCAAGAACCCCAGCGGCCCGCCGTCGATCGTCCGGTGCGTGCGCGTCCACTCGTACCAGAACGCCTGCGACAGCCCCAGGTGCAACAGGGCCGACGCCGCCGCAAAGCCCACCAGCACGCGCGACCGCCCGCCGATCACCGGCAGCACCCACAACGACGTCACCGCGATGTGCACCAGCGTCTGGAACAGCACGCCCCCGAACGTCGCCGACAGCCACGGCCCGACGCCCAGGGCGCGCACCTCCTCCCAGGTCTTCGGTCCCGCATCGTACCCGTACACTGCCGCGCCGATCGCCAGCAGGCTCAGGTTGCGCACCAGCGCATGCCGCACCGCCGCCGCCGCGCCATGCTGCGCGCGCTCCCGCAGGAACGTCAGCCGAAACGCGCAGCCCACCGCGAAAAAAAAGTGGGGCATGATGGTGTCGGCGTAGCTGCAGTAGGTATTGTGGTGGTCGAGCAGCGGGTGCGCCGCGCGGTAGTTGCCGATGAAGTTGACCAGGAACATCCCGGCGATCGTGTAGCCGCGGAACTGGTCGAGCGACACCAGGCGCGACGGGGCGGCGCCGGGGTCGTGAGTCACGCGCATGTCGATCCCCCGCCCGTGACGGCCGCACCGGTCGCCCCGGGACACAAGTCGGAACCGCCGAGGTCAACGATGACGAAACCCTGCCGAAGTCCACCCGCCGGTGCCAGACCGCAGATCACAAGGCGGCGATGTAG
>JACRIP010000066.1 GCA_016220045.1 Planctomycetota bacterium | reverse complement strand
TCCGCCCGTTGCGCCCGGTCCGCCCGCGCCGGCCAGTCCGCGCGGCGGCGCCGCCGTAGGGGCGCCCAGCGCGCCCGGCGCGGCCTCCTTCGACAGCGTCGCCTGGGCCGGCTTGCCTTGCCCGTCCTTGTAGCCGATCACCACCGAGGCGCTGCGGATCTCGAGGATGGTGAATCCCTCCGGCGTCGTCTCGCCGGCTTTGAACAGGGTCTGCGCCCCGGTCGACTTGGTGGTCAAGGCCACCTCGCCCATCAGGTTGCCGACGAAGTCGTACACCTTGTCCGGCGTGACCACATTGACCACGGGCGGCGGCGGGGTCGGGTTGGTGAGCTTGGCCTCCCAGGTCGGCCGGAAGTGCTGGATGTCCTTGCGCGCCGGGCCCTCGACCCCGTCGCTCTCGGGCCCGGTGATCGAGGCCGGGTCGATCGCGCCCTCCACGCGCGGACTCGGGAACAGGATGTAGAGGAAGGAGAAGGCCATGATCCCGAGCGCGAGCAGGATGTTGACCAGCCAGATCGCCGTGTCCCAGAGTTCGTTGGCCTTCATGACGGTTTGCTCCCGCTGCCCATCTCGCCGGGGCGGCTGCCCTTCTGGATGCCGCGGATCTCGAGCTTCAGCTCATCCGGCGCGTCGGCGTTCGCCAGCGCCTCCTCGACGGTGATGATCTCCTTCTGGAGCAGGTCGCGCAGGGCCTGGTTGAAGGTCTGCGTGCCGAAGTAGGCGCCTTCCTTGAGCGCCTTGTAGAGGTCGCGCGTCTTGCCGGCATACAGGAGTTCCCGGATGGTCGGGGTGGCCATGAGGATTTCGCAGGCGGGGACGCGGGCGCGGCCGTCCTTGGTCGGGACCAGGCGCTGCGAGATGACGCCCTCGAGCACCATGGCGAGCTGTTCGCGCAGGAAGGCGTGCTGGTGGGGCGGGTACATGTTGAGGATGCGCTCGACCGACTGCATCGCCGTGATGGTGTGCAGCGTGGAGAGCACGAGGTGGCCGGTCTCGGCGGCGTTGATGGCGGCGTCCATGGTCTCGAGGTCGCGCATTTCGCCGATCAGGATGATGTCGGGGTTTTCACGCAGGGCGAATTTGAGCGCGCGCGCGAAGGACTGGGTATCGATGCCGAGTTCGCGCTGGTTGATCAGGCACTTCTTGTCGGTGAAGACGTATTCGATGGGGTCTTCGGCGGTGAGGATGTGTTTCTGGTAGTTCTGGTTGACGTAGTCGATCATGGAGGCGAGGGTGGTGGACTTGCCGGAGCCGGCGATGCCGGTGACGAGGACGAGGCCGCGGCGGAGGGTGACGAGCTTCTTGAGCTGGGCGGCCGGCAGTCTCAGGTCTTCCATGGAGGGGATGACGGAGTTGACGTGGCGGAAGACGAAGCCGGTGTAGCCGCGCTGGCGGAAGATATTGACGCGGAAGCGGCCGACGCCGGCGATCTCGTAGGCGCAGTCGGCCTCGCCGCCCTCTTCGAAGAGGCGGCGGGCGCGCTTGTCGGCGACGGCGTCGAAGATCTCCTGGACGACCTCGGGTGTGAGGGCGGGGAACTCCATGGGTTTGACCTTGCCGGCGACGCGGTAGGCCGGCGGGGCGCCGACCTTGATGAACAGGTCGGAAGCGCGGTCGGCGATCATGGCGCTGAAGAAGGTCTTGACGTCCATGGGGTTCTCCGCCAAAGGGAGGAAAGTAGGTAGGCGCTAGTCTAGCGGCGGGCGGCGGGCGGCGTCAAGGGTCGGGAAGGGGCGATGGCGCCGGTCCGGTATTGCGCAGGCCGTCCGCCGTAGGGGCGGTTCGCGAACCGCCCCTACGAGCGCGCGCTAGCGGCCCGCATCGCGGGAAGACGGGGCGCGTGGCGCGGGCCGCTTGCCAGGACGGTCGCCGTGGGCTATGCTCGGGGCCCACTCAGCGGAGGGACCATGAACACCGATAGTCGCCGGGCGCCGGCCCGGCTCTTCCGGCCGGGCGGGCCGGCCCCGCGTCACGTGACGGCGCTCGGCGCGCTCTACGCCGCCGACTGCCTGGAGCTGCTGCCGCGTCTGCGCGCGGGGGTCGTGGACACGGTCTTTGCCGATCCGCCCTTCAACCTGGGGAAGGCCTACGGCCGTCGCACCGACGACCGGCTGCCGGAGGGGCGCTACCTCGAGTGGTGTCGCGCCTGGCTCGCCGAGTGCGTGCGCGTGTTGCGTCCGGGCGGCGCGCTTTTTCTCTACAACCTGCCGCGCTGGAATCTCCTGCTGGGCGCGTGGCTGGTGGAGCGCGGGCTCACCTTCCGCCACTGGATCGCGGTCGAACAGAGTGCCGGCCTGCCGATCCCCGGCCGCCTGCACCCCAGTCACTACAGCCTGCTCTATCTCACGCAGGGGCCGCCGCGTACGTTTCGGCGCATTCGCACGCCGATCGCCCGCTGCCGCCATTGCGGGGGCGAGATCAAGGACTACGGTGGACACCGGGGCGCGATGAACCCCCTCGGCGTCACCCTGAAGGACGTTTGGACGGACATCCCGCCGGTGCGGCACTGGAAGTTCAAGTCGCGCAAGCGCAGGGCGAATGCCCTATCGACGAAGCTGGTGGAGCGGGCGGTGGAGATGTCGACGGCGCCCGGCGACCTGGTGCTGGACCCGTTCGGCGGGAGCGGGACGACCTTTGCGGTGTGCGAACGGACCGGCCGGCGCTGGCTGGGGATCGAGATCGACTACTGCGACCAGATCGTCGAGCGGTTGGCCGACGGGCGGATCGAGCGGCATGCAAACGCGGACGTCGTCGACGCCTGACCCGAGTCCAAGGTCTCAAGTCCAACGGTCCAACGTCCGGCGAGTCCAGAGTCCCAGGTCCAACGGTCCAGTTTCGGGAGGGTCGACCTGGCGACCTGGTCGAGGAGGCTGTCAGCAGCGCCGCAGCGGCGACCTGGCGGGGCGGACCCCTGTGTCCGCCCCGGGGTGGCCCCTCGTGCGTCCGGCTCCCGCACCGGCCACGGACGGCCAACGGTTGCCTGCTTCTCGGGTTGCGGGCGCAAACCGGACCGGGACTTTGGACCGTTGGACGTGAGACTTTGGACTCGTCAGACCGTTGGACCGTTGGACGTGAGACTTTGGACTCGTGAGACTTTGGACTCGTCGGACGCGCGATCGGTCGGCAGCTCCGCCAGCCGCCGGAAGATCTCCCGCGCCAGCTCCTCCAGCCCGCGCCCCGTCACCGCCGAAATCGCCAGCACCGGCTGTCCCACCGCCGCCTCCAGGTCCTTGAGCGCCTCCTCGCTGCCCGGCAGGTCCAGCTTGTTCGCCACTACCAGCTCGGGTCTCTTCCCGAGCGTCGCGCTGTAGGCCGCCAGCTCCGCCCGCACGGTCCGATACGCCTCGACCGGCGCCGGCGGCGCCAGCGGACACGCGTCCACCAGGTGCAGCAGCATCCGCGTCCGCTCCACGTGCTTGAGGAACTGGTCGCCCAGCCCGTGCCCCTCGTGCGCCCCCTCGATCAGCCCCGGCAGATCCGCCAGCACGCACGAATGGAACTCCGGACCCGGTAAGATCCCGAGCTGCGGCTTCAGCGTCGTAAACGGGTAGTCCGCGATCTTCGGCCGCGCCGCCGACAGCCGCGACAGGAGCGTCGATTTCCCCGCGTTCGGCAGCCCCACGATCCCCACGTCCGCGATCAGCCGCAGCTCCAGCTCCAGCCACCGCTCCTCCCCCTTCTCCCCCGGTTGGAATCGCCGCGGCACCTGGTGCGTCGGCGAGGCGAAGAACTTGTTCCCCTTCCCGCCCCGCCCGCCCCGCGCCACCACCACTCGGTCTCCCACCTTCTTCAGGTCCTTGAGCACGTTCTGGCGCTCCCGGTCGCGCACGATCGTCCCCGTCGGCACGTAGAGCACCAGATCCTGCCCGTTGCGCCCCGTGCAGTTCGCCGCCCCGCCCCCTTCCCCTTCCTCCGCCAGGTAGCGCGACGTGTGCGTGAAGTGATAGAGCGTGTCGAGGTCGTTCTTCGCCTCCAGCACCACGCTGCCGCCGTGCCCGCCGTCGCCGCCGTCCGGGCCGCCCCGCGGGACGAACTTCTCGCGCCGGAAACTCACCTTGCCGCGCCCGCCCTTGCCGGCGCGCACGAAAATCTCGATCTCGTCCTTGAACATGGCGGGCTGTCGCGTCTTTCGAAAAAAAAACGGGCCTCCGGTCGAGGCCCGTGGGGAGTCGTGTCGGGAGCGGTGGCGAGCGCCCGGCCTAGGCCTTGGCGCCCGGCTCGACCTGGGTGATCTTGACCACCGTGTAGTGCTGGCGGTGGCCGATGCGGCGCTTGTACATCTCGCGGCGCCGGTACTTCAGCACCTCGAGCTTCTCGCCCTTCGACTCCCGCTCGACCTCGCCGGTGACCTTGGCGCCGGCGACCAGCGGCCGGCCGATGCGAACGTCCTCGCCGTCCGCGACCAGGAGGACTTCGGCGAATTCGATTTTCTTGCCCGGTTCGGCGCCGTCGATCAGGTCGAGCTCGATGCTCTGGCCGGGCGTGACTTTGTGCTGCTGCGTGCGATCGCGAATGATGGCGTACATGGTCGGTGCGTCTCCAGGTTCGTTGCGGGGAGGGGTCGAAAGAGCCGGTACTATAGCGGCCGGCGACCGAAAAGCAAGCAAATTCGGGCCTGGTTCGCAGTGATCGCCCTACCGCGCCCGCACCTGCATCCGGTATCCGCCCGCCTCGGGCACGAATTGGAAGATCTCGCGCGCCTTGCGGTTCCAGAACAGCTCCTGGACGCGCACCTCGACCTCCCATTCGAAGACGCCGTTGACTTCGGTGCGCGCGCGCACCCGGAACTTGCTCTCGTCGCGCAGCGCGTCGGCGTAGCGGGCGAAGATCGCCGTCGTCGCCAGCGGATCGGCGGCGAGGCGGGTGCGTTCGCGTCCGGTGTAGCAGGCGAGGCAGCCGTTCGGGTCGCCGGCGAGCACGGCGGCCTTCCAGGCCGCGAACACGCCGTCCGGGGTCGCGCACGGATCGACCGGCGCGACCGGCGCGGGCGGGCCGGCGTGTGGTCCGCGCGGCATGCGTCCGGGCCGGCGCAGCGCCGACTGCGTGCGATTGAGGTCGAACTGCACGCCGTCGGCCGCGGTCAGGGTCATCCGGTCCGCGCCCCAGGCCAGGTCGAGCACCAGCGCGCCGTCCCGATCGTCCAGGAGCTGCATGCGTCCGCGCCCGGCGGCCTCGCGCGCCGACCACATCGGCAGCCGCTCGGGGCGGCCGTTCACCGTCACCGGGAATTCGCCCGCCGCTTCGAGCACGAACTCGGCCGGGCCCATCCCCTCCAGCAACAGGCGGCTGCGACCGTCCTGCGCCAGGTCCAGGTGCACGTGGCGCGACACCCAGAGCGCGGTCGCGGTCGCGCGCGTGCCCGCCTCTTCGTCCGGAAAGAGCATGCTGTAGCCGTAGCTCTTTTGCAGGACCGGGAGCGGCAGGCGGCGGTACCCGGCGGTGGGCTGCGGCCCGCGCAGCGTCCAGCCGAAGGCCAGGGCGCGCGCCGACAGGTAATGGATGCGCGCCTGCAGGGTGCCCGCGCATCCGCCCTGCGTGTACTGGTAGGTCAGGACCGAGTCCGGCCGGATGCCGATGTAGCCGTCGGCGGGCGAGCCGCCGTGCTCGTGCTCGTCGTGCTCGGCGTTCGCGCTCGGCGGCGGGACCGGCACGGGGGCCGGAGCCGAACCCGGTGCATACCCGAGGAGCTCGATGGCGTCGATTTCGTTCCAGCCGGGCACGCGCGCGGTATCGAGCGTCAGGCGCAGGCGATTGACGGCCGGGAAGGGCCGCCGCATCGTGACTTCGAGCACCTGGTTGCCGGGCACGCAGGGGTCCTGTCCCTCCCAGAGCGGCAGGATCTGCCCGGCGGCGGTGATCCCTTCGATGCGCACCACGCAGCCGGGGTTGAGCGACTCCATCACGCGGACCTGGGTGGGCGCCACCGGCGTGGCGTACTCGACGACGCAGAATTCGGCGCCGTTGTCGGGAGCGCCCGGACACCACACGCGTCCGTCCTTGCCCTCGACCTGGCAGTCGGGCGGGCCGACGAGCATGGCGCCGGTCCAGAGCTTGTTACCGTACTGGCTGGAGACTTCGACGGCGCGGGCGGCCCACTGGCGGAGGACGGCGCCGGCGGCGGGAACGGCCGGCGCGACCGGCCCGGCGGGGCCCGGCGGGGCGACCACGCGGGGCACGGCCGTGCCGCAGCGCGGGCAGTAGGTCGTGTTCGGGTCCAGGGTGCGGTTGCAGCCGGTGCAGCGGACGGTGGCGGCGCCGGCGAAGTCGTAGCCGCAGACGGAGCAGGCGCGATCGGTGGCGGGGTGGGGGACCAGGCAGCGGGGGCAGGGCTCCAGCACGACGACCCGGACCAGGCGCGTGCCGCAGAGCGAGCAGAAGATCAGGTTTTCGCCGTAGTCGAGATTGCATGCGGGGCAGCGCAGCGCCACGGCGGACTGGGCAGCGGCGGGGGTGGGCAGGGCGAGCAGCGTGACCACGGGGACCAGGAGCGCGAGGGCTGCGAGGGCGGACGCCGCGGCGGCGCGCGCGGCCGCGAGCGCGCCGGCACTGGGAAGTCGCAGCATGGGGTGAACTCCCGATAGTGGACGGGGGCGGTGGGGATCTGGGAGGAAGCAGCACGATGGCAAGGATCCTAATGTGGGGGGGAGGCTTGTCAAGTCATGGCCACGGCGCAGGGTGCATGTCCGTAGTTGCAGGCCCGGTCGCGGCCCCAGTGGCCCGCGAAAAGACGGGAACACGAAGGGCCACGAAGGACCACGAAGGGAGGCGGCGGCCGACCAACGTCCGCGAGCCGAGTCGCCACTTGGTGGCCCTTCGTGGCCCTTCGCGTTCCCGTTCTCGCTTCGTGGCCCTTTCGCATCACTCCCAGATACGGACCTGCACCCACCCCCTTGCCCTCGATGGCCCGGCGCGGTAGACTTCCTTCATGCGCGGACCTGCCGGAATCCTCGCGTCCGGCGTCCCCTGCGCGGGCCTGCGGAGGAAGGTGACCGATGAATACCTGGATCCTGCACGTCCTTGCATTCCATCCCGAGGGCGGCACGACGCTCCGGTATCATCCCCCGATATGGTGCGTGGTGCTTGTGATCGTTCCCGGCTTGGTTTTTGTCGGCTCGCTGGTCCGACTGGGCTGGAGGCTCTGGACTCTGGCGCGTGGCTGCGAGCCGGGGGATCTACAGATTCGGACAGTCCGTGCGAAACACCTGCGATTCGCCCTGCTCGCGTGGGCGGGCGCGATCGCCGTCTCGCTCTTCCTCCTTGGCTTGCTCTAAGTCTCTGACTTGCAGGTCGGATACCGGGTCTTCGCTTATTAGCTTCTGGAAAGGCGATAGGCAGAACTGAAAAGTGACGACCCGGTCCGCGACCCGAAACGCGGCGCCCGATGGGTGCGCCGGGCGCGGCGGCGGCGGGGCGCTTTTCCTGGCTCCGCGCGGGCCACCACGATACAATCCCGTCTCATCGGCAGATCCGGGGACGCGCCAGGCGTGCCCCGGATCGGCTCAGGGAAGCGGACCCTCGATCACGCGGGCGGATTCCATGACGTCAGATCTACCTCTCCAGCCCATGGGCGCCGGAGCGGCGTCGGTTCCCGCGGCAGCACGCCCCGGGACCCGATGCACTTCGCCGCTCGAGCGGGCGAACGCGCTGCTCGAAGTGACCCGCCGACTCGCGGTCGGCCTCCGGATGGCCGAGATGCTGCCGCCGCTCGCCGCCCTGTTCACGGAACTGCTCGACGTCCAGTGCACGATCGTCTTCCTGTACGATGCCGACCGCGACGAGCTGCGAGCCTGGTCGTCGGAGCGCCACGAGGCGCCGCCGGCCCACTTCCCCAAGGACCAGGGGATCGCGGGAGTCAGCTTTACGAGCGATCGCTCCCTCCTGATTCCCGATGCCTCTGCCGACCCGCGCTTCCGCCCCGAGGTCGATCTGGCGACCGGCATCCGCACCCGCAACCTCCTCTCGGTCCCCTTGCGCAGCGGGCACGACGCCGCGGCGGCGATCGGCGTCGTCCAGGTCCTCAACAAGCGAAGCGGCGACTTCGACCCCGACGACCTCGCGTGGTTCGAGACCCTCGTCCGCCAGGCCGCGTCGGAGTTCGTCAAGGCCCTGCTGTACGAGGAGGTCCTGCGCACGCGGCGCGAGGACCAGCGGCTCTTCGAGGTCACGACCGCCCTGGCCCGGGAAATCAAGCTCGATCCGCTCCTGGCGATCATCATGGAAACCGCCGGCAGCATCCTGGAGGTCGAGCGCGCCACCCTGTTCCTCTTCGACCCCCGGACCAACGAGCTGTGGACCCGGGTCTCGCAGGATTCGTCGATGAAGGACGTCCGCTTCCCGGCGGATCGGGGAATCGCCGGAGCGGCCTTCGCTTCCGGCCGCACCGTGCACATTCCCGACGCCTACGCCGACCCGCGGTTCAACCAGGAGATCGACCGGCAGACCGGCTTCCGGACCCGGAGTATCCTGTGCATGCCGGTGCTCAACAAGCTCGGGACCGGGCTCGGCGTGCTCGAGGTGCTCAACAAGGTGGACGGGGCCTTCTCCCCGGGCGACGAGCGGCGGCTCGCGGCCTTCTGCGCGCAGGCCGCGGTGGCCCTGGAGAACGCCCAGCTCTTCGAGGAAGTCCTGCGCGTCAAGAACTACAACGAGCGCATCCTGCAGTGCCTGAGCAATGGGGTGATCACCCTGGACCCGGAAGGCCGCGTCGTGAAGGCGAACGAGGCGGCGCTCAAGCTGCTGGGCCTGGATGCGCGCCCGGAGGCGTTGCTCGGCCGCGAGGCAGAGAGCCTGTTCGCGGGCCCGAACGCATGGCTCGCGCGCGCGATCGCCGCCGTGCAGGCCACGGGGCGCCCCGAGTCCGCGCTCGATGCCGAGCTGGTCCGGACCTGGCTCCCGACCGAGGAGGGAGCGACCCGGCGCGCCCACCGGGCCTCCGTCAACCTCAGCGCCGTGCCGCTCGCCGACCCGGGCGCGGAACGCCTCGGCTCCCTGGTGGTCCTCGAGGACGTCACCCGGGAGAAGCGCCTGCGCTCCACCATGGGACGCTACATGTCGAAGGACCTGGTCGACCGGCTGCTTTCCGAAGGCGAAGACCGCCTCGGCGGACGCTTGCAGAAGGCGAGCGTGATCTTCACCGACATCCGGGACTTCACCGACCTCGCCGAGCGCCTCGGCCCGACCCGCACCGTCGCCCTGCTCAATGACTACTTCACCGTCATGGTCGACCTCCTGCTGTCGCGCGGCGGCCTCCTCGACAAGTTCATCGGCGACGCCATGCTCGCGGTCTTCGGCGTGCCGTTCGCCGGCCCCGAGGACGCCGACGCCGCCGTGCGCACCGCGATCGAAATGCTGCGCGCGCTCCGCACCTTCAACGCGCGCCGGTCGGCCAGGGGCGAGACCGCCGTCCGCATGGGGATCGGCATCAACACCGACGACATTCTCTCCGGCAACATCGGCTCGCTCAAGCGCATGGAATTCACGGTCATCGGCGACGGCGTCAACCTCGCGTCCCGCCTCGAGGGCGCGAACAAGCTCTACGGGACCGAACTGCTCATCAGCGAGTTCACGGCCAAGGAACTGCGCGGCGCGTACCGGCTGCGCGAGATCGACCTCCTGCGCGTCCGGGGGAAGACCCGGCCGGTCAAGATCTTCGAGGTGCTCGACGCCTTCGGCGCGGCGGAGTTCCCGCACCTGGATCAAGTGATAACCCTATCCGCGCAGGGGCTCTCCTGCTACCGGCAGCGCGCGTGGCGGGAGGCGCGGGAGCCCTTCGCGCGGGCGCTCGAGCTACACCCGGCCGACGGCGTGAGCCGGCGTTACCTGGAGCGCTGCGACGAGTTCGCGCGCCGGCCGCCGCCGGAGGAGTGGGACGGCGTCTGGACGATGGACCAGAAATAGCCGGCACGCGCCCGTCGCCCCATCCCCGAGGAGGTGCCATGTCCGAGTCCGAGCTGCCGCAGATCCTGAGCGAATTCCTGTCCCTGGGCGAGGAGTGCAAGATCGCCAAGGGCAACCGGCTCTGGAACGAGGGGGAAGCCGGCGACTGCGTGGTGCTGCTCCTGGAGGGCCGCGTCGAGGTCTCCCATAACTCCCCGTCGGGGAACCCGGTTCCGCTGGCCGTCCTCGAGGTCGGCGCCGTGATCGGGGAGATGGCCTGCATCGACGGCAGCCCGCGCTCGGCCTCCGTCCAGGCGCTCTCGGCCTGCCGCTACTTGCGCATTCCGGCGACCGCCTTCCGCAAGCTGATCCACGCGCGTCCCGATCTGCTCGAGGAACTGTTCTGGCTCCAGGTCGAACGCGTCCGCCGGCTGACCGACAACGTCGTGGCCTCCTTCGACCGTGCCTACACGGATCCCCTGACCCACGTCTACACCCGGAACTTTCTCGACGAGCGGCTGCGCATGGAGTTCCGCCGTGCGGCGCAAATGAGGGACTCCCTCTGCGTCCTGGTCGTCGCGCCGGACGACTTCAAGGGCTACAACGAGCGCAACGGCGACGCCGCGGGAGACCTCGCGCTGACGCACGTGGCGCAGTACCTGATGCGCACGGTGCGACGCGGGGACATCGTCGCACGCTACAGCGGCGCGGAGTTCGCCGTGATGCTCTACGGCGCGATCGAGGCCGAGGGGATGATGATGGCGAACCGGCTGCGCCGGCGGCTCGCGGCGGTCCCGATCCCCGGGTCCGCGGGCCAGCCGGGGGGCAAGTTCACCCTCACGGTCGGCCTGACGTGCTATCCGCTCGATGGCGGGGCGGGAGACGCGCCCGGCCTCCTGGCGACGGCGGTCGAGCACTTGCGGCGCGCCCGCGAGGCCGGGGGCAATTGCGTTTATCCGCCTCGCGCCCGGAGCTGAACCCGCCCACCGCCTCCGACCGGGAACGGCGCGCGCCCGCCAAGGAATATCAGGGACAGTTACCATTTTTCTTGCACCACTCCTCTGCCGGTTCCAGGATGTGGGGTATGCCTCGAATCGCACGCGCCGTTGCCGTGGGTGTGCCCCATCACGTCACGCAGCGCGGAAACAATCGGCAGGGTGTCTTCTTCGCCGACGGAGACCGGAGCTACTATCTGACCGTGCTGCGACGGAACGCGGCCCGGTTCAAGGCGGAGATTCTCGGATACTGCCTGATGACCAATCACGTGCATCTCGTGGTCATTCCCAGGACCGCAGATGCGCTGGCGAAAACCATCGGCCGCACGAACCTCGCCTACGCGCGCCATGCGAATCGTCTGCATGGTCGGAGCGGTCACCTCTGGCAGAATCGCTTCTTCTCGTGCGCGCTGGATGAAGGCCACTGTTGGCGTGCCCTGCGCTACGTGGAGCGGAACCCGGTTCGAGCGAGGTTGGTCAAGCGGGCCTGGGAGTACCGCTGGTCGAGCGCCCACGCGCACGTGGGGTGCGAGGACGCGACCGGCCTGCTCGACCTTGACGGGTGGCGCAAGCGGATCTCGCCGGATCGGTGGAAGGCGGAGCTTCAGGTCGGCGACAGCGACGCCGAGTTGGAGGGGTTGCGCGGGGCAACCCGGGGCGGGCGTCCCCTGGGCTCGGAGAGCTTTGTCGCAGGGCTGGAGCGGCGGCTGAGCCGGACGCTTCATGCGCGTTCGCGCGGACGGCCACGGGGCGCCTCGGGTGGTGAAGCGGCCGGCGCGCGGCGCAGCGGCAAGCCGCGTAGCGGCGAAAAACGGTGACTGTCCCGTATTTCCCGCCTCCGGACCCCGGGCGGTCGCTTGGTTCCAGGAAATTTCGGATACAAATTCCGAACTTTCATGGTACGCTGGGAGCATGATTCCTCGACGCTCGCACCTGCTCGACGTTCGCCGCCGGCTTCGGTCCTACCCCGTGGTCGGCATCCTGGGGCCCCGGCAGGTCGGCAAGACGACGCTGGCGACCCAGGTCGCGGACGCCATGCGCGGTCCGGTCCATCGGTTCGATCTCGAGGACAGCCGGGACCTCGATCGGCTCTCCGATCCGATGGCTGCCCTCGAGCCCCTGCGCGGACTCGTCATTCTCGATGAGGTCCAGCGCCGGCCGGAGCTCTTTCCGACCCTCCGGGTCCTGGCCGATCGCCCGCGGACGCCCGCTAGGTTCCTCGTCCTGGGTAGTGCCGCGCCCGGCCTCCTGCACCAGTCCTCCGAGTCCCTGGCGGGGCGGATCGCCTACCCGGAACTCGGCGGCCTGGACCTGGCCGAGGCCGGTGCGCAGAACCTGGAAACGCTCTGGCTGCGGGGCGGCTTCCCGCGGGCCTTCCTCGCCCGCAGCGACGCCGAAAGCGTCGAGTGGCGGCGCGGACTGATCCGCTCCTACCTGGAGCGCGATCTGTCCAGTCTCGGCTCGCCCGCGGCGCCTGAAACCATGCGCCGGTTCTGGACGATGCTCGCCCATCTGCATGGGCAGCTCTGGAACGCCTCGGAACTGAGCCGCTCCTTCGGAGTGTCCGACAAAACCGTGCGCGGCTACCTCGATTTCCTGGCCTCGACCTATATGGTGCGCATCCTCCCGCCGTGGTTCGAGAGCCTCGGGAAGCGTCAGGTGAAGTCCCCGAAGGTCTACTTCCGCGATGCGGGCCTGCTCCACGTGTTGTCCGGAATCCACACGCGCGCCGACCTGCTGGATCATCCACGATGCGGGGCCTCGTGGGAGGGTCTCGCCCTGGAAGAGGTCCTGTGTCGTCTGCGGGCCACGCCGGAGGAAGCGTACTTCTGGCGCACGCACAATGGCGCGGAACTGGATCTGCTCGTGGTCCGCGGCGGGAAGCGGCTGGGCTTCGAATTCAAGCGTACGACCTCGCCGGGCTTGACGACCTCGATGCGCGTGGCGCTCGCCGATCTCCGGTTGTCGCGATTGTTCGTGGTCCACGCGGGGAGCGAGCGGTACGCGCTCGGTGAGCGTACGGAAGCGGTCCCGCTCTCGGAGCTGGCCCGCGCGCTGCGGAGTGCGCGGCCCGCATGACGGAGGATCACCGGTCGCCGGTCATGTCGCGCTGCGTGGCGTGCCGCGCGGATCTGTCTCCGGAGCACCGGTACTTCCCGGGATCGGGACCGTGTCGCTGGGATTGGTTTCCGAGGCATGGCCGGTCAGAGACTAGCATGACCGACACGGTCCCGACCGTCGGATGCGCGCGGCAGGCCGCGCGGGCCACGGGCGGGCGCAGCTTGCGCCGCGCTTCTGCCGCCGCGGCCGGGTGTGATCTTGGGCTGCCGGTGCCGCAACCTCCCGCCGTCCTCTCCCCCCCCGGGGAGTTTAAATTTAGGGATACGGTCCGCGCTCTGTCGCCGGAGCAGGCGGCGGGCCGGATCGGCGCGATCGGTCCGGCCACCGACATCTGGAGTCTCGGGGTGATCCTGTACGAACACCTGGCCGGCCGGAAGCCGTCCGACGGCGAGGGCATCATCAAGATCCTGCAGGCGATCCAGGGGCTGGAGCCGCCGCCGCCCGCCCCGGCGCCGGCGCCCGGGAACAGCGTCGGCGGCGTCCGCGCCGCGCGCCGCGTCCATCCGGACCTCGCGACGATCGCGCTCAAGTGCCTGGAAAAGGAGCCTGCGCGCCGCTACCCGACCGCCGCCGCCCTCGCGGACGATCTCGGGCGTTTCCTGGATGGGGAACCGATCCTCGCGCGGCCGGTTTCGGCGGGCCGGCGGCTCGCACGGCGCGCCTGGCGGCGCCGCTTGATCGTGCTCCCCACGTCGGTCGCGGGTCTGCTGAAGGCCGTTCGTGGCAGAAGGACTCCCGCGACCCCTCTTGCTCACCCCAAAGGCACTGCGTACAATGAGGTCTCACGTGTGGCGAACGCGCCCACGGAGTAAGGGGATCGTCGCGCTCGGGTCGTCGTCGGAGTTTGCCATGATGTCTCCGCTGCTCGTGCGAATCAGCATCAACCCGCAGGTCTGCCACGGTCAGGCCTGCGTGAAAGGCACGCGCATCATGGTTTGGCTGGTGGTGTCCTGTCTTGCCAATGGCGACTCCGTGGAGGAGATTCTCGCGGCCTACCCGACCCTTTCGCGGGAAGATGTCCAGGCGTGCCTGGCGTATGCCGCGGAGTTGACCTGCGAGCGGGTGCTCCCCGTCGAGGTCACGTCCTGATGGCGCAGTTCAAACTCGACGAGAACGCGGACCCGCGCTGGCGAGTCGTGCTCGAGTCGGCGGGCAATACGGGCTTCACCGTGGCCGAGGAGGGGCTTTGTGGCGCCGAGCATCAGCGCCTCGCGGACGCCTGCCGCCGTGAACGCTTGGGCTTGGTC
>JACRIP010000519.1 GCA_016220045.1 Planctomycetota bacterium | reverse complement strand
GCGGGCGGGCGCGCCGGCGAATTCGGCCGAGCGTTCGTAGAGCATGGGGTGCGCTCGATCGGCGGGGGGAAGGGGCAAGGGCCGGATTCTACCCCCGGCCCCGCGCGCGGCTCAAGAGGATTGCGCGAGCAATTCGACGAGCGCGGCGCCGAGCCGCGCGTACTCCGCGGGTTCGTTGTAGAGCTGGGCCGAGACCCGCACCCAGCGACGGGGCGCCGCCGCCGGAAATGCGATCACCGGCACCTCGATGCCGTAGCGCTCGAAGAGCGCGTCCTGCAACGGATCGGTCGGCGCGGGGGAGAGGGCGGCGGGGGCGGACGCGGCGCGGCGCGGCCCACCGCTCCCCGCGGGCAGCGGCACCGCGGCCAGGGACCCGATCATGTCCTCGGGCGCGGGCGGCGGCACGCCCAGCCGCGCGCACAGCGCCGCGCGCGCCGCCAGGGCGAGCGCCCGATTCCGCCGCATCACCTCCGGCCAGCCGCCCGGCACGAGCGCGCCGACCGTCCGGATCGCCTCGGGCACGCACAGGAAAGGCGTCGGATCGTGCGTTCCGGTCCAGTCGAACTCGCACCGGAAGCGCGAGCGCCCGGGCGGGCGGATGTTGGCGCCGTGCGAGATCGCGAGCGGGCGCACGCGCTCCTGCAGGTCGCGGCGCACCCACAGGAAGCCTGCGCCCTTCGGCGCGCACAGCCACTTGTGGCAATTGCCGGTGACGTAGGCGGCGCCGGCGGCGGCGTGCGCGCCGAGGTCGAGCGGCAGCATGCCGGGCGCGTGCGCCGCGTCCACCAGGATCTCGACCCCGCGCGCGCGCAGGGCGCCGAGCAGCCGCGCCACGGGAAGGACCAGGCCGGTCGGACTGGTCACCGCGTCGATCAGCGCCAGGCGCGTGCGCGGCGTGACCGCCCCGAGCACGGCCTCGACCACCTGCTCCGCGGCGACGAGCGGGAAGGGCACCGTCGCCACGACCACGCGCGCGCCGGCGCGCTCGGCCACGAATTCGAGCGCGTTGCGGCAGGCGTTGTAGGCGTGGTCGGTGGTCAGGAGCTCATCGCCGGGGGCGAGCGCCAGCGAGCGGAGTACGGCATTCACTCCAGCCGTCGCGTTGGTCACGAAGGCGAGGTCGTCGGGATCGGCGTGCAGGAAGGCGGCGAGCCCGGCGCGGGCCTCGTCGAGCAGGCCCCAGAGATCGCGCAGCAGGAAGCGCACCGGCTCCGCCTCGAGCCGGGCGCGCCAGCGGTCCTGCGCGGCCAGCACGGCGCGCGGGCAGGCGCCGAAGGAGCCGTGATTGAGGAAGGTGATCGCCGGGTCGAGCGCCCAGTGCGCGCGCAGCTCCTGCGCCCTCGGCCCCGTGTCCCGCCCGCTGCCGTCGCTCACTTGTCCCCCTGCCGCCCGGCGTTGTGGGGGAAGGTCCCGCTGGTCGTGCAGACCGGCCTGGCCTCACGAGCGCACTTCGTACAGGTGAACGCCGTATCGCCCGCGGCGCTGCACTTCGGGCACTTGTACACGACCTTGGCCTTGGTCTCGATGCGCGTCCAGGTGCTCCCCTTGCACTCGGGGCAGCGGGTGTTCTTGTGGGTCTGGTACTTGCAGCCCGAGCAAACGTACCCGCGGCCGACGCAGATCGACCGGCTGGCCGGCGCCTGGCCGCACTTCTTGCAGAGGTCCTTCCGGTCGAGGTCCCCGGGGCCCGGCGCATACTTACAGGTCTCGCACCACAGCCCGGTGATCACATGGCTCATGGAGCAGGGCCGCGGCCCGCCCGCGAACGCCGGCAGGGCGAGCAGCCCCGCGAGGCAGACCAGGATCGACAGCCCCCCGCGTCCCACCCGCGACACCTTCCGCCGCGTCACCGAATCGCACCTCATCAGACCCGGACCCTCCATAGGGTGCACGCCGCTCTTGCACGCCCGGGCAATCCCGGTTTCAATCTCCAGGCTACAATCTGCATTCTACAGTCTCCCGGCCTGCTCGCGGCCTGCGGTCGCGGCCCTCGCCCGGCCGCTTCCTCACCCCCCCTCCCCCCTCGCAGGAGAAGCTCGTGCGCATCGCCATCCCGGTAACCGACGGTCAGATCGCGAACCATCTCGGCTTCTGCCGCTCCTTCCTGATTGCCGACGTCGAGGGGGACAAGATCCTCCGCGAGGGGGTGGCGGAGAATCCCGGCCATGGCCCGGGCGGCCCGCCCCCGATCTTCCTGGTCAACCAGGGCGTGAATCAGGTGGTTGCCTGGGGCATGCCCGCGCACGCACGCGGGCTCTTCGAGCAGTACGGGATCCGCGTGCAGCTCGGCGCGACCGGCGACCCGGCCAAGGCCCTGCGGGACTTCCTCGGCGGCACGCTCGCGCTCACCGCCGAACGGCTCGACGGCGGTGGCGGCTGCGCCGGGTAGGGCGGGGGCCTACTTCTTCGGCTCGACTTTCTGGATCACGCCGCAGGCGATGCGGGCGCCCGCGTTCCCCGCCGGGTCCGTGGTCTCGTCGTCCGCCTTCTCATGGATCATCAGGCAGGTCCCGGTGCCGCCGAGGAGCGAGTTCTTCCCCTCGGCCAGCGTGACCAGCGTCGCGGTGACCTCGGCCGTGCAGGTGCCGTCCGCGGCCACCGTGATGTTCGGCAGGTCGCCGGCGTGCGGGCCCTCGGGGTTCTTGGCGCCGTGCTTCTTGCCGAACGGGTTGAAGTGGCCGCCGGAGGACTTGAAGTCGGGGCCCTCGCACTTGCCGGACTCGTGCACGTGGAACGCGTGCTCGCCGGCGGGCATGCCCTTCAGTTCCAGCTTGATGATCACGCCCTTCTCGCCCTGGGTCAAGGTCGCCACGCCTACGGTCTTGCCCTGGCCGTCCGTCAGTTCGGCGCGGGCGAGAAGCGCGGCGCCTTCGTCGGCGCGCAGCGGGGCGACCGGGGAGGCGACCAGCACGAGGGCCAGTGCGCCGGCGGAGATCAGGCTCAGGTACTTCATGGAGTCTCCTTTCGGATCTCGGGGGAGGGGGAAGGGAAGCCGCGGAGCGGCAGGACCGCGGCCACGCGCGTGCATTCTGCCAGAAACCGGGGGAACGTCAAGAGCGGCGCGTCCATTCCCGGGAGGTGGGGGGTGGGGTGGAATGGTCTGTACGGCGAAGAACCACGAAGAGAAACGGGAACACGAAGGGCCACGAAACGGGAAGCACGAAGAACCACGAAGTGGGGGCCCCGACGGGCCGCGACGGGTGTGATGTCATGGCCTCACCGGCCTTCCTCGCCGTCGCGGCCCGTCGTGGCCCCCGTCTTCGTGGTCCTTCGTGGTTTCCATTCGTGGCCCTTCGTGTTCCCGTCCTTCTTCGTGGCCCTTTCCCCGCCTGCGTGGCCCGCGCGCCCCTAGAACGGTTTGACCCCCGGGACGTGGAGGGCGGCGAGCGCGGCGAGCGCGGCCAGCAGGACGAGGTAGCGCAGGAGATTGGGCGCATCGGACGCGGCGGGCGCGCCGGCGCCGGCGGTGCGCAGCCCGCCGCAGATCACGAGCAGGATGAGCAGGCCATCCTGGGTGAAGTACCACGCCGAGAGCGCGGCGAGCGTCACCAGCCCGCGCTCCCAGCGATTGAGCGAGGCGAAGCCGCGTCCGCCGTCGAGTTGCCAGATGGGAATGAGGTTGAAGAGGTTGATCCAGGCGCCCGTCTTGGCCACGGCGCACCAGAGCGGGTCCGCGGTCAGGCGATAGAGGAGCAGGGCGCCGAGCGCGGCGGCGAGCCCCCAGGTCGGGCCGGCGAGGCCGACGCGTGCGTCCTCGCGCGCCGAGACCGGGCGTTGGTGGAGGCGCACGAACGCGCCGATCCCGGGGATGAACATGGGCGCGGAGGCGGCGAAGCCGTAGCGGCGCAGCATGGCGATGTGTCCGAGCTCGTGCACGTAGATGGAGGCGATGAGACCGGCGGCGAATTTCCAGCCCCAGAAGTTCCAGTAGACGGCGAAGGAGAGCAGGACGGAGAGGGCGGGTGCGGCCTTGCTGACGCCGAGGAGGAGGAACTTGGCCTTGGTCAGCAGGAAGAGCGCGGCGGCCGCGAGCACGCCGCCGATGGGGCCGGTGATGACGGGTCGGTTGGCGCCGGCGGCGGGGGAGGTGACCGGGGAGGGTGCGGGGGGCGAGGGCGGCGCGGACCTTCCCCCACCCCGGCCCTCCTGCGCCACAGCGGGGAAGGGGGACGGTGCGGGCGGCCGGGGGCGCGCGGGGGCGCTTTCGACCTCGCGACTCAAGGCCGCGATGGTGCCGGTGACGGCGTGGTGTTGGGTGGTGTCGGCGGGGAGCAGCTCGAGCGCGGCGCGCCAGGCGGCGAGCGCGCCCGCGAGATCGCCGCCCGAGCGCGCGGCGGCGGCATCGGCGGCCAACTGTTTGAGGCGTGCGGCGTGGATCAGGCGAAGGCAGGAGGGGCACGCGAGCAGGCCGGGCGCGAGCTGCGTCCCGCAATCCGGGCAAAGCGGCGTTACGCCGGCAGGCGCCGGGTTATCCACCGGAGTCGGCGCCCCCGATCGCCGCGGGCGCGCCGGGGCTCCCGATCCGGTAGGGACCGGTGAAGGTGATCTCGACGCGCCGGGTCATCCGCCAGGCTTCGTAGAGTGCGAACCCGATGATGATCCAGCCGATGAAGTTCTCGAAGCCGGCGAGGATGGGCGCGGCGAAGGCGATCGCGAAGAGCAGCGCGAACGCCAGCAGGAGGCTCAACACGGCTTCGAGCGGACCGCGCGGCGCGGCGCGGGTGTCATCGGTCTCCTGACCGACGGCTCCGGGCTGGGCGGCAGGAGGCGCCGGCGCAGCCTGGGGCGGGCGTTCGCGGATGGACTTCAGGATCAGCGGGACATAGGTCGAGACGATGGCGCCGTAGGTCAGGAAGATCGCGAGCACCTGGAATTGCCAGCCGCCGCGGCCCTGGGAGCCCCAGCGCACCGCGCCGCCGACCATCATGCCGACGACGACGGCGATCAGGCCGAACTCGTAGCCGGTGAGCGCGGAAATCGCGAAGTAGATGCCGGCGCCGACCGCGGCGGCGCCGAGTCCCGCGACGGAGGCGCGCGCCAGCCGCCAGGCGGTCGAGCCCCCGGTGAGCGCCTGAAGCACACCGATGCGGCAGCCCGGGCAGACGGTCTTGTCGCCGCAGGCGTAGTATTCGTCGGTCAGCGGACGCCGGCAGACCGCGCACGCGGCGGCGGCCCCGGCTGCTCCACCCGGCCCCTCAGCGCGCCGTGGCTCGGCCCGGTCGAAGGAGATCTCGGCAGCCGGCGGCGGCGGCGGAGCGGTCGCGCCCGATGGGGACACGATGGGCGAACCGGGCGCGCCGGCCGACGCGGAACTGCTCACGGGGTCGGACATGCTACTCTCTCCCGAATCGAAGTGCGGCCCGGACCGCGGCAAGGTAGCAGCCGAAGCGCCGCCGCGTCAAGTCCGGGGGAGTACCCGGGTGTATGACCGTACCTGCTCGTTGCTGTAGGGGCGCCCCTTGTGGGCGCCCCGCAACGCCGACATTGTCGGCAGGCAGGGCGGGCATCCCCCTTGGCCTCCGGCTCCGGGGGACAGGCCAAGGCCCGCCCCTACAGGTCGACGGGGCATCCGTCGGCATGGCCAGCCCTGCACTCCGGTCCGACCGTAGAAGCGTGTCTCGACGCGCCCCTCCGGGGATGACCTGGCAACCGCCCCATGCCCGGACTTCCCCGCTCCGCCGCAGCTCCCGGCATCCACTCATGGACTTCCGCCCGCAACAATCTACAATCTACAATCTACAATCTGCATTCTACATTCGGCATCGGCCCCAGTCGGCCGGCGGCCCACCGTCCACTGTCCACTGTCCACCGTCCACCGTCCACCGTCCACTGTCCACTGTCCACTGTCCACCGTCCACTGTCCACCGGCCACCGGCCACCGGCCACCGTCCGGGAGCTCCCGTGCCCCTCTTCACCCCCGCGGAACGCCGCTTCGCCGAGGGCGTCGCTCGCCTCACCTGCACCAACCCCTTCCTGCCCGAGCGCATCGACGCCGAACGCGCCGCGCTCGGGCCCGACTTCGTCGCCGGCGCCGGCCCGGTCTGGAGCGCCGCGCCCGGCGACGAGCGCGTGTCGCCCAACGTCGAGCGCCTCAGCCGCCGCGTCGCCGAACTCGCCGACCGCGCGCGCGACCGCCTGGCGCACGCCACGACCGCAAGCGACTCCGCCGCCGCCCCCGCCGCCGGCGCGCCCGCCGACGCAGAACTCGCCCTCTACGAGGACCTCGTCCTCTACCTCCTCTACGACCGGCACGCCGCCCACCGCTTCCCGGCCGTGCTCGCCGACGAAGAGCGCACCGGCCGGCCGCCCCGCCTCCCCTTCTACGACGAGTTCGTGCGCGACGCGCGCCGTCTCCTCGAACCGCCCGGACGCCGTCTCGCCGCCGCCGCCGACCTGCCCCACATTTTCGCCTGCTTCTTCCAGATCCGCCGCGCCTTCCACCACATCTTCGCGCACCTGGTCGGCGGCTCGATGCCCGCCGCGCGCCTCCGCGCCGCCGCCTGGCAGTCGATCTTCACCCACGACATGCGCCGCTACCGCCGCACCCTCTTCTCACGCATGGGCGAGTTCGCCACCCTCGTCGTCGGCCCCTCCGGCACCGGCAAGGAGCTCGTCGCTCGCGCCATCGGACTGTCGCGCTACATTCCCTTCGACGCGCGCGCGCAGGTCTTCAGCGAAGGCGCCGCCGGGTCCTTCCACGCCCTCAACCTCTCCGCCCTCACGCCCACGCTCATCGAATCCGAACTCTTCGGCCACGCGCGCGGCGCCTTCACCGGCGCACGCACCGATCGCAAGGGCTGGCTCGAAATCTGCCGCCCCCTCGGCGCCGTCTTTCTCGACGAGATCGGCGAGACCGAGGCATCGCTTCAGGTGAAACTCCTACGCGCCCTCCAGACGCGGATCTTCACGCGCATCGGCGAGACCGCGCCGCGCCGCTTCCACGGCAAGCTGATCGCCGCGACCAATCGCGACCTGGCGGGCGAAATGGCGGCCGGGCGTTTCCGTCCCGATTTCTACTACCGCCTCTGCTCCGACATGATCACGACGCCGAGCCTGCGCGAGCAGCTTGCCGAAGCGCCCGGCGAGCTCGACCTCTTCCTGCGCTTCATCGCGCGCGGGCTGGTCGGGGACGAGGCCGACGCGCTCGCCGCCGAGGTCAAGGAGTGGATTGCCGCGCGGCTCGGACCCGACTACGCCTGGCCGGGCACCGTGCGCGAACTGGAGCAGTGCGTGCGCAACGTGCTGATCCGCCGCGAGTACCTCCCGCCCGTGCGCCACCCATCCGCGGACCCGGGAGCGGCCCTGCATGGTGCCCTCGACGCGGGCACGCTGACCGCCGAGGCGCTCCTGCGCGCCTATGTCACGCGTGTCTACGCCCAGACCGGCAGCTACGAAGAAACCGCGCGCCGCCTGGCCCTCGACCGGCGTACCGTGAAGGCCAAGGTCGATCCCGGACTGCTGGCCGAGTTCCGGCGCCGGCCGACCACTCCTTGAATCCTGCGCCCGCTTGCGTCCCCTCCCCCCCCGGCGGCCCGCGGTTCCGCTTCACGCCCCAGGCAGGGTGATTACCCTTCCCCCATTGGGGGAGGGCGGCCCGACCACGCCCAGCGCGTTCGTCGATCCGCCTTCAGCGGCTCGCGCCGGCGGAGTCGGCCGGGCCACCCCGGGGCGGACACGGGGGTCCGCCCCTACCGAAGGCCGTGGCTGGGCGTAGGGGCGGACCCCTGTGTCCGCCCCGCCAGGTCACCCATTCCGCCCTTCCGGCACCCCTTGCGACCGCTCAGCGCCCGCCGTCCGCCCCCGCGCCCCCCCCGGCGCCGGCGCGGCCCTGCTCCCGCTCGGCCACTTGACGCGCCACGGCATAGCGCGCGTCGGCGTACTCCGGCCGCCCCGCCGCCTCCTCCAGGAAACGCCGGAGCTCCGCCAGCGCCTCCGGTTCTCGCCCGAGCGCGTCCAGGGCCGTCGCGGCGCAGAGCCGGGCATCGAGCCAGCCCGGGTCCTGGTCCGCCGACGCACGGCACAGCGCGAGCGCTTCCTCCCACGCCCCGAGCGCCGGCAATACCCGCATCAGGTTGCGCCGCGCGTCCTTCCACTCCGGCCGCCGACGCAGGACCGCACGCCACGCCGCCGCCGCCTCCGCGGGCCGGCCCTCCTCCTCCAGGACCAACCCGAGCAGCACCCAGGCCTCCGGCACCATCGTCCCGCCCGCGACCGCGCGCCCCAGGCACGCCGTCGCCTCGGCCCGCTCGCCGCGCCGCCGCCGGATCAGGCCCAGGTCGTACCAGCCCGCGGACGAGAGCGGTTCGCACCGGTTCGCCTGCGCGAAAAGCTCGATCGCCTCCTCCTCCTTCCCGATGCGCGCGCGCAGCCGGCCCCGCAGCTCCAGCGCCCGGCCGCACCAGGCATACACTCCCAAGGCCCCGACGCACAGCCGCTCCGCCTCCTCCCATTGCTCCTCGGTGCAGGCGAGCTCCGCCAGTCCCACCCATCCGACCGCCGCCTGCGGCGCCGGGAAGGTCTGCGTGACCCGCTCGAAAAGCGCCCGCGCCCGCTCCCGGTCGCCCTCCGCCAGGACCATCTCCCCGAGATTCGTCAGCACCAGAAAGTTCGGCGGTCCCATCCCGGCCGCGCGCTCCAGGCACGCGAGGGCGCCGCCGATGTCGCCGCGCGCGCGCAGGAGCGCCGCCTTGCCGGCGAGAAAGGTGGGGTGCTCGGGCCGCAGCCACAGGAAGTAGTCGTGCGCGCGCAGCGGCTCGCTCATCGACCACGCCCCATGCGCCGCGACGGCCACGTGCAGCAGGATCGCCGCCGTCGCGCCCGCGCCCGCGAGCCGGCGCACGCCCCGGCGCGCGCTGCCGACCCCCGCCGCCGCGGCCGCGCCGAACGCGAGCGCGACCCCGAGCGACGGCAGGTAGGCGAAACGCTGCGCGCCGACGGTGTAGAGCGGGAAGATCAGGTTGAGCACCGGCAGGAGCAGGAGATAGGTCGCGAGCACGCCTAGTCCGACCACCGAGCGGCGCGTCCACCACGCCCAGGCGGCGACGCCGAGCGGCGCGAGCGCGAGCGCCGCGCATCCCCAGGCGCGCGGGTCGCCCGGCGCGCACGGCAGGAAGGCCGGCAGCGCGTAGTCCGGCAGCGGCAGGAAGCCGACCAGGAACCCCGGCAGATACTCCGTGCAGAAGAACTGGGCGACGGCGAAGTACACCTCCCGCTGGGTCAGGCCTGCAAAGTAGGCCGGCAGGGATGCGGCGTTGCCGGACCCGCGCAGCGCCAGGTACGCGACCAGGGGAATACCGTATCCAGCCGCCCGCCCCAGGGCGCGCCGCAGGGCGCCCGGCTCCCGGCGCCGGAGGACGTGGTCGCCGAGGAAGAGGACGGCGGGCAGCGGGGCGACTCCCTCGTAGGTCAGGAGGGCGACGAAGAAGGCGGCGAGGGCGCCCGCGTAGGCGCGCCGCGAGCCGTGCGCGTGCAGCCACCAGGTCGCGAGCAGGAGGGGGCCGGCGAGCGGACCGGAACGCTGGGCGATGTTGGCGACCGGCTCGACGTGGATCGCGTGGACGGCAAAGAGCAGCCCGGCCAGGAAGGCGGCGCGATCTCCCCCCGGCCACCGGCGGAAGGCGAGATAGACGCCGGCGCCGGTGAGCGCATGGAAGAAGAGGCCCACGAGGTGATAGCCGAGGGGCGCGGTCCCGTCGGCGGCGTAGTTGAGGGCCAGGCTCCAGGTGTAGAGGGGACGGTAGCGCTCGAAGCCCACGCGCGGCGCGAGGAGATGCGCGCGCAGGTCCGCGCCCAGGCGCAAGGCGCCCCCGTTGCCCAGTACGTTCAGCTCGTCGTAGTAGAAGGGCGCGTTCAGGGTAACGCCGTAGATCGCCCACGCCAGCGCGAAGAGGAAGAGCCCGGCGGCGACGCGGCGCCCGGGAGACCACTCGGCGGGCGACGGAGGGGCCGGCTCCCCCGGAGCGGCCGATGGCTCGGGCATGGGCTTCCCTTCGGTGGCGCGCCGGACGGGTACGGCGGCCAGGATACCGCGCGGCTCCGGCACGGTCAAGTACCCGGGCGGCCGCGGGTGTGAGACCGTACCTGCGCGTTGCCGTAGGGGCGCCCCTTGTGGGCGCCCCGCAGCGCCGACGTTGCCGGCAGGCGGGGCGGGCACCAGGCCCGCCCCTACAGATCGACCGGGTGTCCGTCGGCATGACCGGTCGTGCACCCGGGCTGCGGCAAGTGCACGACCGTTCTTGCATCTCGACCGTACCGGCCGCAGGCCACGGAATCGCGGCCTCCGTCGTATCTCGTACTCGTACTCGTACTCGTACTCGAATGCCCTCGGC